>CAJAHZ010000086.1 GCA_903939665.1 uncultured Pseudomonadota bacterium
CCCGCGTAGACTGGCGTCTAGCGGGGCTGTTCATTTTGTCAGAGACTGTTTGCTAAGCAGTTCCTGGCGGAGACGAAGGGATTCGAACCCTTGATCCAGGTTTTGCCCGGATGCTCCCTTAGCAGGGGAGTGCCTTCGACCTCTCGGCCACGTCTCCCAGGAGGGCGCGATGATAGCGGTTTCATCACGCCCGGTCAAACTTGAATCGACTAAGCCTCCTTGTCGAGGCCGAAAGTCTTGTGCAGGACACGCACCGCGAGTTCAAGGTATTTCTCGTCAATGACGACGGAGATCTTGATTTCGGAGGTGGAGATCATCTGGATGTTGATGCCTTCTTCCGCCAGCGCACGGAACATCTGGCTGGCGACGCCCGGGTGCGAGCGCATGCCGACGCCTACCGCAGATACCTTGCAGTTCTTGTTGTCACCAACGATTTCGCGGGCGCCGATCTGGGCCTTGACAGTGTCGAGTACGCCGAGCGCTTTGCTGAAGTCGCTGCGATTGACGGTGAACGAAAAGTCGGTCGTGCCATCATGGCCGACGTTCTGGATGATCATGTCGACGTCGATATTCGCTTCGGCGATCGGGCCGAGAATCTGGTAGGCGATGCCCGGGCGATCCGGGACGCCAAGTACGGTGAGTTTTGCTTCGTCGCGATTGAAGGCGATTCCGGAGATGATCGGTTGTTCCATTTGTTTATCTTCCTCAACAGTGATCAGCGTGCCTTCGCCTTCGTCCTGGAAGCTGGAAAGCACACGCAATTTAACTTTGTATTTGCCGGCGAATTCGACGGAACGGATCTGCAGCACCTTGGAGCCGAGGCTGGCCATTTCCAGCATCTCTTCGAAGGTGATGGTGTCGAGTTTGCGCGCCTCCGGCACGATGCGCGGGTCGGTGGTGTAGACGCCGTCAACGTCGGTGTAGATCTGGCATTCGTCTGCCTTCAACGCGGCTGCCAGGGCAACTGCGGAGGTGTCGGAGCCGCCACGACCGAGCGTTGTGATATTGCCATGCTCGTCAGCGCCCTGGAAGCCGGCGACGACGACAACGTTGCCTTCGGCCAGATCCTGGCGGATGCGCTGATCGTCGATGCTGAGAATGCGAGCCTTGGTGTGTGTGCTATCCGTCAGCACGCGCACTTGCGGACCTGTATAGCTTTTTGCCTTGAGGCCTTCCTCGTGCATCGCCATGGCCAGCAGTGCGATGGTGACCTGCTCGCCGGTCGAGGCAATTACGTCGAGTTCGCGCGGGTTGGGCGAGGCGGAAATCTCCTTGGCCAAGCCGATCAGGCGATTTGTTTCGCCCGACATCGCTGAAGGGACAACGATAATGTCATGCCCTTGCGCTTTCCAGCGGGCGACCCGTTTTGCAACGTTTTTGATACGGTCCGTCGAACCGACTGACGTGCCGCCGAATTTTTGAACTATCAGCGCCATTCCTGATCCAATTAGGGCAAATAAGAAATGACAATTTTAGCGCATTGTGGGCTTGAAAAGTAAGGCCGGTCCGGTTTTCTGGCGAGTGGTCGAGGGGGCTAGATGACGGCGGATAATGCCACTTGCAATTTTATGTGAATGTTCTATACTGTGATTGCTATGACTAAGGTCATAGGTGATGGATATTAAGTGAGGGCTATAGTGCCTTCGTTTGCCCCTGTCCCCGGCAGAATCACCGTATGAAAGGATAATTATGAGCAGCGTCAAAGCCGTCGAAAAGGTTGACCCCCGCGAGATTCGTCGCAAGTTGGGTTTGAATCAGCAACAGTTCTGGTCGAAAATCGGTGTCACGCAAAGTGGTGGTTCGCGTTACGAAAGTGGTCGCAATATGCCAAAGCCGGTGCGCGAGTTGCTCCGCTTGGTGCATGTCGAGCAAATCGACATCCAGCGTATCAAGCGTGACGACATCGATATCATTGAATATCTGAAGAGCGAAGAGTCCGATCTTTACAAGACCTTGAAAAAATCAGCCAAGAGCAAAAGCAAAAAAGCGGCTTGATTTTTTGGCGCGGGCTCAGGGGTTGGCGACAACCTCAACGCCCAGCGCAGAAATTTTTTCCGCAAAGCGCAGAAGGTTTTCTGGCGCAACATTTGACAGGCGTTGCGCATCAGGCTGAAGTGAAGGGCGTGCAAGACCGTACAGGTGCACGCCCTTTATTTTTTGGCTGGCCGAACCGATCAACTCCAGATAGGCAGATTGCTCTTCTTGGCTGGCTTCTTGGCCGTCGAATGCGAAGTAACAGGTTTGCACCCAGGTCGGCGCGAGTTCTGCGCAGGTGAGCAGCGCCGTCTTAATCCGGTCCGGAGCCAGCCGGATGCCATTGACAAGATTTACTCCATCCTCGGTTGCGCGGTCGACCTTGAACCATACCTCGCCGTCGAGCAACCCGATGCGGGCGATTCCCTGGCGCACAGCTTCACGGTGCAGCAGACTGCCGTTGGTGATCAGTCGAAGTTTCAGGCTGCCCAGCAGATCAAATTCCCGCAAGATCATTTCGACCAGCGTGACAGCGTCGGCAAACTCGACGGCGCTGGTTGGTTCGCCATTTCCCGAGAAGGCGACGTCCATCAGCCGGCGTGCCTCGGGCGGCGCTTCCCGAACAAGGAAGTCGCCTTCGGTGGCGTCGTGCAGAAAAGTACGTAGTTCAGCCTCAAGCAGTTTCAGATCGATGGGCGGCGGCCCGCCGCGGGTTAGATTGGGTACCTGGCAATAGACGCATGCCCAGTTGCATGCGTTGTTGACGTTCAGATTGATGCCAATCGAGACGCCGCCCGCGCGCCGTGAGACAACGGAGTAAACGTAGGTGAGGCCGGCGCTGTTTCGGCTGTGGTCGTTTTTGTTCAACATTGCCTGGTCGAGTCTGGAAAAGGTTTGTGCAAGGCGCCGCAGAGCACCAGATGCCGTAATGATATAATCACATACAGACATTTTGCCGGTTTTTGCGATGCTTATTACCCGCCGCCTTGAGTTCGACGCCGGTCACCGTATACCGGACCACAAAAGCCAGTGCCGGCATCTGCATGGGCACCGCTATGCGATCGAAATTACGTTGGCCGGCGAGATCATTCAGCGCGATGGCGATGCCGCCAACGGCATGGTGATGGACTTCTCGGATGTCAAAACCCTAGCTTCTGCGCATCTGGTCGATGCGTGGGATCATGCTTTTCTGGTTTATGTCGGTGATACTCTTGTCGTACAGTTTTTGCAATCACTCCCGGATCACAAGACGGTGTTGCTCGATTGCATCCCGACGGCAGAGAATCTTGCGCAACTGGCTTTTGGAATTCTCGACGCGGTTTATCGGGACACTTATGGCAACCATTTGCGTCTGCAGCAGGTAAGGCTCTACGAAACACCAAATTGCTGGGCCGACGCGCTGCGCGTAACGTAAACTCGCTGGCGCCAAGAAAAGTTTTTCCTGGAAAGTTGTGTCGTGAACGTGACCTGAAGGAGTTGTAGACCTTGGCTCTGGTTTCCTTTCTCAGTTTGGCAATTCTGATCGGCGCGATAGCCTATGCGTTTACACGTTTGCCTGCGCGTGTGGCCGGTGAAAACGTCAGCGAAGATGTTCACGATCTGCGAACCTTGCTTGATGCGGCAGATGAGTCCGTGATGCTTTTGGGGAGCGACGGCACGCTCCTGGACATCAATCTAACGGGGACGAAGCGCTTTTCTCTGAGCCGCGACCAGATGCTCGGGCAGAGCTTTTTCTCCTTTCTTCCCGATGAAATTGCAGCGAGTCGTCGAAAAGCACTGGCGACCGTGATGAAGACGCGCCAGCCGCTTGCCGGCGAGGACTGGCGTCATGGGCATTGTCTGGCGTGGCGTGTTCATCCGGTGCTTGAAGACGATGATACGGAGATCGAGCGGGCCTGGGTCTTTGCCAAGGACGTAACGGAGCAGCGCCAAATGCAGGCGATGGAAGCGGTGTTTCAGCAGTTCGATCGCCGCCTGCTGCATCATCGGGCGGACAGTCGCGAACTTGCCCTGCACTTGTGCAACGGGCTGATTCCCTTGTTCGGCCTGTCCTGTGCATGGCTTGGGCGCCAGGAGGTTAGTCGACAACTGGTACTGGTTGCCGGCGCAGGAAAAGACGTCGACGTCCTGGCGGCAAAGACCATTTCGGCGATTGAACTGGACGTCAATGACGGCGAAAGCAACCCGGTGCTGGCGGCCCTGTCGAGCGCAGAACCGCGCTTTGTTCATGACCGGATGCCGGATTGGGCGCTGCTTGACCCGTCGCTCGTTCCGGTCGGCTGCAACCTGTTTGTCGCCCTTCCGGTTTATGTCAACGACACGGTTTTCGGCGTTCTTGCGCTGTATGGTCATATGGACGACGAGGCGGGCTTTCTGGCCTTGTTTGAAAACGTGTCGACAATCATCAGTCACGCAAGCCTGGCATTCGAGGCGGTGTATGACCAGTCGCAGTTACGGCTCTACGAACAGGTGCTGGCATCGACCGGCACTTCGGTGTTCATTACGAATCCGAGCGGGCATATCACCTGGGTCAATGAAGCCTTCGTCAGGGTAACCGGATATGCCCGGGAGGAGATTGTGGGCTGCCTGCCATCGGTATTCAGTTCCGGATTGCATGATGAGGAATTTTTCAGGCAGATGTGGGAAACACTCTTGGCCGGACAGGTCTGGCGGGCCGATGTGGTTAACAAGCGCAGCAATGGCGCGAATTATCATGCTCGGCAGACCGTGTCGCCATTGCAAAGAGCAGACGGCTCGATCAGCCACTTCGTGGCCCTGCTGGAGGATGTGACGGACGAAAAGCAGGCAGTCGAGCGCCTGGAGCACCTGGCCAGCCACGATTCTCTGACTGATCTACCGAACCGCCTGCACTTTCACGATTTGCTGCCGCGTACGCTGGCGCTCAGCCGGCGCTGCGAGCGGCGCTGCGCGCTTCTTTTTATCGATCTTGACCGCTTCAAACCGATTAACGATGTGCACGGACACGCTTTTGGTGACGAGGTGTTGAGGGTTGTCGCCAGCCGGCTTCTGGGCACGATCAGACAATCAGATTCTGCAGCTCGCGTGGGGGGCGACGAGTTTGCCGTTATTCTTCCCGACCTGTCCGAATGCGCCGAAGCGGCGCTGGTCGCGGCGAAGATGATCGAGGCGGTTAATCAGCCGATTCAGATCGGCGATACGATCGTCAGCGTCGGCGCGAGTATCGGTATTTCTGTATTTCCTGATCATGGCGACGATCCCGATGTGCTGGCAAAGCGGGCTGATGAAGCGATGTACCGCGCGAAACTGGAGGGACGAAGCAAATTCTGTTTTTGCGACGGTTTTTAGTCGCCAGAACGGTGATGCGGCAAGGCGCCGTGCAGAAAAAAGGCCTGACGAACATTGCTCGTCAGGCCTTTTTTGTTGTTGGCGGAAGCTCAGCAGTCGTTCAAGCTGATTTGTTTTGCCCGTTTGCGAACTGGTTGATTTCATCTTCCAGTGCCCGCAGACTGGCCATGATTTCGCTAAACGGCGGCACTGCGCCGAAGATCATGTTCGACATGGCGCGGTAATCCGCCTCAACTGCCGCCAGCACATGTTTTTCCGGCACCAGTCGCAGCGTCCCGGCAACCGCCAGATCGTAGCGAGCCCAGCCGCGTGGATAAAAGCGCTGCTTGAACGCCACCACATCGGCCAGCAAACCCAAGTCTGCCAACGCATTCGCCTTAACCCGCGACCCGGCCATCCGGGCCAGATCGTAATAGTGGCGTGAATATCGCGACGGCTGCGGCGTACCCTCGGGGCGGTGCGCTTCATGATGAAGAATTGTTACCTTCTCCCAGAACGTCCGCTCTGCCGTAATTACCCGCACCGTACATTCCGGGCGCGCAAACACATGGGGGAATGTCTCAGCGGCGTAGCAGCTGATCATCCTCTCCTCATGCGGTAGCCAGGCCGCCAACGGCCCGATCTCCAGCCGCAACTCAGGCCGCAGATAGCGGTCGGGGAAAGCGGCCGGATAGCGAACATTGATGACGTGCGGATCGACGCTGTCGACCTCACTCTGGCACACATCATCCAGCACCGCCGTTATTCGTACCAGCAACTCGCCGCTGATAACGACTTGTGCCTGTTCGTTGATCGCCGCATTCAGCTTTTCCTGCCGGGCTTTGGAGCGCTCGGCCAGGGGATCTTCACCACTCAGCGCCCGCCAATCCAGAATCAGGTCGATATCTTCGGAAAATCGCTCAATCAGCCGATAGGCCTTGGATAAGCTGGTACCGCCCTTGAACATCAGCAGGCGTGAAAGTGCAGCATCGCTAAACAAACGATCCAGCACCCAGGTCACCCAGAAGTCCTTCTCGACCACCGCCGGGGTGGTTTTCATCCGGGCAGCGGTTTCAGCAAACAGCGCCGAACGATCGCCAGCCGGCAGGTGCGCGACACGATCCATCAGCTGTCCTCCTCGCAAATCTGCTTGATAGCCTCATAAATCCATCCTGTTGCCACCCGGGTATCACGCAGAACACGCACGCGCAGCGTGGAGGGCAGCCACTGCCGCAATACCTCAATCACCGACGAGTCGAGATGCTCCTTGCCCAGCGCCTTGATCGCCTGCACCAGCAAGCCGCTTTCACGTAGCTTGAAACCTGTATCCTTCAAAACCGATTGTCGGAAGGCCAGAATCTGCTGGGCAATGGCGTATTGCCGATTGGGTCCATCGGAGAGATACAACCACTTGCCCGGCACCTGGGTGGAAAGCCCGAGCAGATTCAACGCCGTATCGCCGGACGGCTGGATGCGCCAATTGAATTTACGCGCCAGCGCCTGAGCCACCTGATCAATATCCGGACTCAACGCCTGACTGAGCAACTCGCTGTAACGCGGGTAGTCATAAACTCCGTGGCAAACCCGGCGTATGGTGCCCGCCCGCGTCAGGCCAGAAAGCGCCTGATGGATGTTCGCTTCGCTGAATTCGGCAACGAAATCTATCTTGGTGAACGCCCACCCCCTACCGCGCCCATATATTCTAGAAAGTATCTTTTGTTCAACTGGTTGCATTTTGAATTCTGGTAAAATATTTCAGGAAAAAAGCCTTCTTTTACTGAAAATATCACACCACAGATTTGAGCGCCATTGAAACCTTCAGACTTTGACGAACGAAGCAGCAATGCCGGCATTCACCGCCAAGCCACTTGCCTGACAAAATTCACGGCCGATCAAACTTGGTATGCGCCGTCAGCCCAAGCAGAGTTTCCACCTGACCCGCCGCGCGCATGACCTGATAAAGATCAATATCATTAGCCTTGGTTTGTGCCGAGACATGCGCGGCAAGATAAGTCTCTGATTTTGGTGCTACGCCATTGCGTTTGCAGACCAAGTAAGCCACAGACTCCGCTTCGATCTCCCGCTCTTGATGCGGCAGTCTCCGGCGCTGCGGGATATTCAATTGTGTGTCAGAACCCAGATGTCCCAAGAACAAATGGCTCAACTCATGAGCCAAGGTAGCGAATTGCACATTGGGCACATGGTTTCGATTGATGCTCACCTGATACCGAGTCACCTCTTTGGGAGCAACTGCACGACTGACCACACAAATGGCGCCTGCATTGCTATCACCCGCATCAAACCAGTTGCAAACCACGTGTTTTTTCGCGATCAACGGCATGAAACTGGCCATTCTCTGCGCATCGATCAGACCCGTTGCAGAAAATGAAGCCGTATCCTCGGGGAGCGGCTTCCCATCGGTGTCCATCAGGTCGTACACCAACGCCACCGGGCCGAAAGGCCAGAGTATCAACAGCGGGCGAGCGCCTTCTTTCGGGTGCCGGTCGAAGCGTTCGCGCCAATCCCGTACCGATGCAGCATAACTGAGCCCCGGCTTCTGGAGCTGTAGCAGCATTGCGTTGAAGGGCGCAAAGTTACGCAGCCGGACGACAAAATCCAGCAAGTCCTTATAGCCCTGACTCTGATGGTAGAGACGCGAATCCGACAGCAGTTGATCAAGCATGGAGCGAGCAATAGCATCCACCGCACTCTCTGCCTCAAATAGCGAGCCCTGCTGTGGAGCGATGTTTGAAGTGGTCACGTCTCAAAGTCCGTCAAAACACGCTTGAACTTGTTGCGTGCAAGTTCTGACAGCGGCATCCCCGCAGAGCCTATTTTTTTGGTGACTGCATGCGGCCTCCGCAATCAAATGCCACTGCTCATTTTCGACCCAGACAAAGCGATAGGTGCCGTCGCTGCGATTGGCCCATAGCTCGCCGATCAGCTTCTTTTCCTTGCTATCGCGGCCATCAGCAATATGCGCGCCTTTGTACTCGACAACGAGCGTCAAACCGTTCTGCATTCTGATGACAAAATCCGGGTAAAACTTGTCCGACGCGGTTTGCAGCCAGAAAGAGTGCGGTTTTTTCTCGACATTTCGCACCCACCAATCGACGCCTTCCAGTTGGTTGGCAATGTATTCAGCACAGTTGAACTCCTCGCCAATGCCTTTGAGGTTGCCGATCATCGGGAAGAAATGGCGCTTGAGGGGCAGCAGGCCAGCGTAGGGCACGTCGTAACCGTAGCGCCCCAATTCGAAGGTGATCGCGTGCTCTTCGCGCAAAGAAAATGCAGCCGGCCCGGCGTAGCGCGGCAGCAGGGCTTTGAGCGCGTGCAGGTTGTCGCCCTGCACGATCAGGTTGCCGCTGTCGGCATCGCCGCACGACAGCTCCGGCACCGGCTCCAGCAGCCGGAACGGCACGTC
>CAJAHZ010000087.1 GCA_903939665.1 uncultured Pseudomonadota bacterium
AAGGGCGAAGAACTTGGCATTTTTTGCAATGTTCCAGGATAGCCCCAGCGTGGCTGCCCCTTTTTCAAGGTCGGCCAGATTAGCCACCGAGCGGGCGTCCCTATCGACGGCGTAAATACGCTCGCCTGCCGTGATGCCGAGTGTCAATGAGGCCGGCATCAGCGCCGATCTGGAGGCAAAATAGTGCGTCCATTTTGTTTCCAGCGCGGTGGTGCGGGATTTTCCGTCCGCCCGGGTCGAGCTCAGTCCGCCGATCAGGTAGCCTCGTAGCTGGATCCAGTCGGCGCCGGCATTGAAGCCGAAGCCGACTGTCGGTGTGAACTGGCGCACGCTCAGTTGATTCTGGTAGTGCGAGGCGGCGTAGCCAAGGTCGAGGTAAAGCGTCTCGTTCTTTGACAGCCAGCTCAGTTGCGGGGCGATAACGCTGACATCGCCGGAGTCGCCCGCTATGTCGTCGCCGGTGATCCGATGGCCGTCGAGGCGCATGCTCAGGCGTCCGGGCAATGCATCCGGCCGAAAATCGAGGCGACCGGACAGCAGCAGGTTGGACTGGTCAATCGATGCCGTTGTTGGTGTCGTGTTTTTTGCGCGAATCGAGGTTTTGCTGTAGCCCATGCTCAGCCCGCCCTGATCGAGATATTCCGCCGAGACGCTCAGGCCGCGTTCCGATAGCCGGTCCCGTTGCGCCGAGTTTGCGTAGCCGCCTTCGGTGTCGCTGATTGTGGTGTAGAGCTTCCATTGATCGGCGTGGGCCGAGTGCGAAATTGCGGCGATCCCGGTCCCGATTCCGATCCCGAGCAGCAGGCGATTCAGCAGTTTTGACGTGGTTTTCATGGTGCTTTCGTGATTTGGCTCGACGTGTGAAGTGCGGTTTCCCATGCCGGGACACCGATGTCGGCACGTTGAAATGAGCTGGTGGCTTGCATGGTGTAAGCGGCGCCGCCAATCTCCCCGGCGAGGTAGGTGCAACCTAATTGGGGAACGATCAGGGCTTCTGTGCGGGCCCGGATGTCGGATACCTTTTGGCGATGTTCCGCCCGCTGGCGCCAGGCCTGCGCTTCTTCATCCCAGTGTCTGTGGTAGCTGCTTTCGGCAAACGCGGCCCAGGGCCAGACGAGAACGGACAGGCACTTTGCGGCGCGATGCGGTAGCAATCTGGCCGGCGTGAAACGATCCTGCCAGCGATCAACCTGCAAGGACGTCGGGGTATAGCCGCAGGCCAGCAGCCAGAGGTCGAGGTAGGGGTCGGCGCTGCCGGTCCGCTCGTAGCAGGAGAAAACCGCCCACGTCGATTCTGCGGTGCAGCGCCCCCCGGCGCTCGAAATCAGCGTCAGCCGGCCCCGCTCATCAACCGCGCAGTGCAATGTCCAGTCGGCGCTTGCCTGCTCCCTGTGCGCCACCGTATAACGCAGGCCGCGGCCCGCCAGCAGATAGAACGGTCGGGCATGGCCTTCGATGGCGCTGGTCAGTGTGGCGGACTCCTTTGGTACGACTGCCAGTTCGTAGCGTGCGGCCTCGCCGTTTTCGGAAATCAGCACGCTCGCCATGTGAAACGGTACCGTCGGCGAGCCCGCTTCGTCGCTTGCCTGCAAGTGCAGATGGATATGCGGTTGCGGCGAACGCCCGGAATTTCCGCAGAGACCAATCAGATCGCCCGGCTTGATCCATGCGCCAGGAAACACGGCGACCGATCCGGGTTTGAGGTGCGCCAGCAGCACGAATTTCCCATCATGCAGCCGGATGACAACGCAATTTCCCCAGTGGGCGGCGACGTTGACCGTCCCCGGGGTATTGTCGGGAATGTCGTTGACGATCCGCCAGACCTGTCCGTAGGCCGGCGACAGCACCGGCAGGTTGTAGCAATAGAAGTCGTCCAGTCGATGTCCCTGGCCGGCAAAGCTTTTGCCGCCCTTCATCACAATAAAATCAAGCGCGTGCCGCCAGGGGCCGCGATGCGTGTGCTGCCCGGAGACCCCCTGCGATACCGTCCAGATGCCCATGAAGGGCAGCGCCAGCGAGACGCTGTTCGGCGCTCCGACGCGACCGCGGCTGATTTGTGCGCGTTCGTAAGAGCGCTCCGGGAA
>CAJAHZ010000088.1 GCA_903939665.1 uncultured Pseudomonadota bacterium
CAGACACACCGACCGAGAGTTCCCGTGCCTGAAGCTGGGTCATACCCGCCGGGTTGAAGAAGATCGTGCTGGCGTTCTCCGCCACGGCGGCCGATCCGGCATACGCATTACCAATACCGCTGGCGTTCTGTTCCATCAACTGGAAGCCCGCCGCCCCTGCCGTGCCGGCAAATGCCATCAGCAACAGCGCCGGAATCAGCTTCATGTCAGTCCCTCGTACCATGCCTCATTCTCCTTTGAGATATTTGTTTTTGCGCGAATTTCTAGAAACTCGCATGCGAAAAAAGTATTGCTCCGATTTTAAAGCGACTACAAACAAAATTCCTGATTATTCGCCGCTAGGCAGCTCACGCTTGCCGCCCTGTTGGTTTATTGCAACATAGGTCAGCGTTGCTTCGGTTACCTTCACCGTCACGGGCTGGGTCGGATTGCGTTCCGCATAGACCTCGACATTGACTCGGATCGAGGTGCGACCGGTCTCGATTACCTCGGCGAAGAAGCTGACGATGTCGCCGACCGACACCGGTTGTTTGAACAAAAACGAATTCACCGACACGGTTGCCACACGACCGCGCGCGCGACGCATCGCGGGAATGGCTCCGGCAACGTCAACTTGCGCCATGATCCAGCCACCGAAAACATCGCCATTGGCATTGACGTCGGCCGGCATCGGCATGACGCGCAGCGCGGGTTGCTTGTTAGGCAATTGGGTGGGGATCTCAGGCATTCTGCTTTTTCCTATAGTTAAGCGGCCCGCCCGTAAAGGGCGCGAAGCCGGTACCGAAGATCACCCCGGCATCGGCCAGATCGGCGTCGGCAACGACCCCTTCGTTGACCAGCTGTTGCGTGCGGTCGAGCAAGGGCTGGAGCAGACGCGCAGCGAGCCCGGTCGGCACGGGGCCCACCGGCCCCTTGGCCGGTTTTCCGCCACTGTGATCGTAAAAACCCTTGCCCGTTTTTTGCCCCAGATGGCCGGCATTGAAACGCTCAAGGAGACATTTTGGCGGCTCAACGCCAGCACCCGCCAAACCTTTGCCGGCAGCCATCGCAACATCCAGCCCCACCATGTCGACCAGTTCGATCGGCCCCATCGGCATGCCAAAAGCCAGCATTGCTTCATCAACGGTTGCCGGCGAAATACCCTCATCCACGGCACGCATCGCTTCCAGCATATAGGGGCCGAGCACCGCGTTGACCAGAAATCCGGGCGCACTTTTAACCGGCAAGGGCAAGCGGTCGATCTGCTTCACGAAAGCCGAAGCGCGTGCGGCCACTTCCGGATCACCGCCTTCGGCAGCGACCACCTCAACCAGCGGCATTTTGGCTACCGGGTTGAAAAAATGGATGCCGACCAGACGCGCCGGGTTCTTCAACACGCTGCACAGGTCCTCGATTTTCAGGCTTGAGGTATTGGTCGCAAGCACCGCATCAGGCTTCATCACCGCATCGAGCTTTTTAAACAGCGCGTGCTTGGCTTCAAGGTTTTCAAAAATCGCCTCGATCACCACGTCAGCCTGCGCCGCACCATGACCTTCAGGGTCCGGAATCAGGCGATCCATAACGTTGCGCAGTTCAAACTTATCCTTGATGCGTTTGCGATAAGAAGCGTAGGCGCGCTTCAGCGCCGGGGCGATACGCTCCATGCTCTGATCCTGCAAGGTGACGGTCAAGCCGCGCAAGGCGCACCAGGCGGCAATATCGCCGCCCATCACACCGGCACCAACCACATGAACGTGTTTGGCGTGAAAGTCGCTCTGTTTGCCAAAGGTCTTGAGACGCTCCTGCATGAAAAACACGCGAACCAGATTTCGCGCCGTCGGCGAGCGCACGATGCTATCGATCAGTTCCGGCGCCGCCAGCGCATTGCCGTTGTACTTGCTCCAGATGTCGATGATCGCGTAAGGCGCCGGGTAGTGTTCACGCCTTGCACGCCCGGCCACTTGCTTCCGGGCGCCATTGGCAACGACGCTCTTGAGCGGCCCGTTAAGCAAACGCTGGATGAATGGCAAAGGCCGGCGCGGCGTATTGGAGACGAGCAGCATCTTCGCTGCGCTATCCATCACGCGCGGCGGCACGCAATCATCCGCCAAGCCAAGCCGCCTGGCTTTTTTGGCATCAAGCGACTTGCCCGTAAGCATCATGTCGAGTGCGGCCTGGGGACCGATGCGTTGCGGCAGGCGAAGCATTCCGCCCCACCCGGGCACGATGCCGAGCATGACTTCTGGCAAGCCCATTTTGGTGCCGGGCTCATCGACCGCCAGAAGGTAACGGCATGCCAGCGCAAGTTCAAGACCACCGCCGAGACAGTGACCACGCACCAGCGCCAGTGTCGGGTAGGGTACGGCAGCAAGGCGATTAAACAGGCTCCAGCCGCGCGAGACCAGCACAACGCCTTTCGCCGGCGTATCGAGTTGCGTAAACTCCTGAATATCCGCCCCGGCGATGAAGCCCGCTGCTTTTCCCGAACGGAAGATCAGGCCATTTGGTGGATAGACGTCGAGTTGGTCAAGCAACAGTCCGAGCTCGTTCATCACCGCACTGGAGAGCGAATTCGTTGACTCGCCCGCCTTGTCCAGCGTTGCCCAGGCAATGCCGTCGCTATCGACTTCGAGTTGCCAGTGCTGATAGGTATTTGTAATCATCAGATCAACCGATTCAGTCCATCGTTTCAACAAGCATCGCACCACCCTGCCCGCCACCGATGCAAATCGAGGCGATGCCGCGCCGGCCTTGAGCCGCGCGCAACACATGCAGCAGATGTAGAACAATGCGGGCGCCGGAGGCGCCAACCGGATGACCAAGCGCAACGGCGCCGCCATCGACATTCAATCGATCGTGATGCAGCGAACCCAGCGCACCCGACAAGCCAAGCTGTTCACGACAGTATTCGTCAGACTCCCAAGCGGCAACGCAGCCGAGCACCTGCGCCGCAAAGGCTTCGTTGATTTCCCACGCGTCGATATCCTCGAGTGCCAGGCTGTGGCGCTGCATGATCGGCGTCGACGCATGCACCGGCCCGAGGCCCATCTGCGCAGGATCAAGCCCCGCCCACTGACTGTCAGTGATTTTCCCGATAGGAGAAAGCCCCCATTGATCAACCGCTTCTTGCGAAGCCAGAATCAGCCACGCAGCGCCATCGGTAATCTGCGAGCTGTTGCCGGGCGTCACGCGACCGTATTTCCGGTCGAAGAAGGGCTTCAGTTTCGCCAGCCCGGCCATGCTGGAATCGGCGCGCACGCCATCATCCTCGGCATAAACCTTGCCCTCGGCGTCGACCAATGGAATGATTTCGGCGAGATGACCCGCTTCGCGACCGGCGATTGAACGCTGGTGGCTGCGCACGCTGAATTCGTCCATCTGCTGGCGGGTAATGCCGAATTTCCATGCGATGTTCTCGGCGGTCTGCCCCATCAACAGGCCGATCACCGGGTCAGTCAGCCCCTTCATCAAGCCAATCACCGGCGACAGCAAAACTGAGGGGCGCAATTTGGCGAACATGGCGAGCTTCTGACCGAGCGTTTTGGCCTGCATCATGCCGGCAAACCATAAGACCATCGCATCGGAATAGAGCAGCGGCGCGCGCGACAAGGCATCGACGCCGCCTGCCAGCACCAGCGCCGAACGCCCCGCCTGAATGTTGGCAATGGCTGAATCAATCGCCTGCATGCCACTGGCGCAATTGCGCATAACCGTCCAGCCCGGCACCTTCTGGCCGCACCCCAGACGCAGGGCAACGACGCGACCAATATTCACCTCGTCGGGCGAAGGCCCCGCGCAACCGAGGATCACCTCGTCAAGATCAGTCGGCGCAAACGACTGCCGCACAAGCAGGGAGCGTCCGGCTTGCACCGCCAGATCGCTGGCAGCGAACGGCCCGGGGCCATTACGCGCCTTTAGAAACGGCGTTCTGGCGCCGTCGACAACATACACAGGCTGGAATGCCACATCTCCTCCTTTAACCGTTTCTCTATTTAAAAGCCTTTGCTATGGCGAACACGCGGCGCCGAGGCGCCGCGGCTACGGTCCGATTGGCTCTTTTCTGTTCAAGCGGCTGCTTTTTGCGGTAAAGACCGGGCGTTGCTCAAGCCAAAGTCGTGCGGAAAGTCGTCAACATGAATGACGATGTCACGCAACTTGTTGCGCCGCTGAAGCACGGCATACTCATCCGCCGTGACGATCCCCGCGGCAAAGGCCGCATGCGCCAGATCGCGCACGTTGGCGTCCGGATTGTTATCGAGCGCCCCGTTCTTCTCGGCGGCACGTATTTTCGCGTCGATCGGCTCGGCTTCAATGGTTGCGGCCAGCGCCAGCTCAACCGCTCCAATGGCCTCAGTTTCAACCTTGGGCAGGTAAGTTTCGGCGGTCAAACGATCGCGCGTGGCCGACGGTTCGATCAACAACTTGGCGACCTGGTGGCCAATCTTGTCGGACGGTACTTCGTACGGGCGACCGAGCGGGAAGATAATGCGGTAAAGCAAGCGACCGATGAATTTGTTCGGAAAGTTGTCGATCACGCCATCGAAAGCCATCTGCGCCTTGTACATGGCGTCCCAGATCGCCCAGTGCATGAGCGGCGCATCAGCCTTCTGGCGCCCTTCCGACTCATAACGCTTAAGCGTCGCCGAGCACAGATACATCATCGACAAAATATCGCCGAGGCGCGCAGAAAGCTTCTCGCGCCGTTTCAATTCGCCGCCCATGACGAGCATTGAAATATCGGCCATGAAGGCAAAGGCCGACGAAAAGCGGGTCAACTGCTGATAGTAGCGTTTCGTTTCCGGCGCCACATTCTCCGGGACCGAGACGAAGTGCGAACCACTCAGGCCCTTCATCATCGCGCCAAAACCGTGCCCGATCGTGAAGCCGATGTGCCCAAAGAGCGCAGCGTCGAATTGTTGCAAACCCTCGTCCGCATCCGGATTGTGCGCCGCCTGCATTTCCTTCAGCACGTACGGATGGCAGCGGATCGCGCCCTGACCAAAAAGGATCAGGCTGCGCGTCAGGATATTAGCGCCTTCGACGGTAATTCCGATGGGAATCTGCTGATAGGCACGCCCGATGAAGTTGGACGGCCCAAGGCAGATTCCCTTGCCGCCGACGATATCCATCCCGTCATTGACCACCTGACGGGCACGTTCGGTCACGTGATATTTGGCAATCGCCGAGGCAACCGAAGGTTTTTCGCCGAGATCAACCGCTCCCGCTGTCATCTTGCGCACTGCATCCATCATGTAGGTATAGGCGCCGATGCGGGTGAGGGCCTCTTCGACCCCTTCGAACCGACCGACCGACATCTTGAACTGGCTACGCACACGGGCATAACCGCCCACCGCGCGCGCCGTCATCTGTGCCATGCCGGCGTTCGACGACGGCAGCGAGATAGAACGCCCGGCAGCCAGGCACTCCATCAGCATGCGCCAGCCCTGACCGGCCATTGCCGGACCGCCGATAATGTACTCCAACGGCATGAAAACGTCCTTGCCGCGCGTCGGACCGTTCATGAACATGGCATTAAGCGGGAAGTGGCGGCGACCAAGATCGGCGCCTGGCGTGTCGTGCGGCACCAGCGCACAGGTGATGCCGATGTGCTTCTTGTCGCCAAGCAGTCCGTCCGGGTCATACATGTGGAAAGCCAGACCCAGGAGGGTGCAGATCGGACCGAGCGTGATGTAGCGCTTGTCCCAGGTAACCCGCATGCCAAGCACTTCCTTGCCCTGCCACATGCCCTTGCAGACAATGCCGACATCGGGGATAGACGCGGCGTCGGACCCCGCCCACGGACTGGTCAGCGCGAAAGCCGGTATTTCAACGCCTTTGGCCAGACGCGGCAGGTAGTGATTTTTCTGCGCCTCGGTGCCGTAGTGCAACAGCAATTCAGCCGGCCCGAGCGAATTCGGCACCATCACCGAAACGGACAGCGCCGACGAGCGGGTGGACAACTTGGTCACCACCTGAGAATGCGCGTAGGCCGAAAACTCCAGACCGCCGTAGCGTTTGGGGATGATCATGCCAAGAAAACCGTTGTCCTTGACGTATTTCCAGGCTTCCGGCGACATGTCCTGCAACTCATGGGTCACCTCCCAGTCGTTGACCAGTGCGCAAGCCGCCTCGACTTCGTTGTCCATGAAGAACTGCTCTTCAGCCGTCAGCTTCGGCACCGGGTAGGCGAGGAGTTTGTTCCAGTCCGGGTTACCGCGAAACAGCTCGCCGTCCCACCACACGGTGCCCGCCTCAAGCGCTTCGCGCTCGGTCTCGGACATCTGCGGCAGGATCTTTTTGTAGGTTTTAAAAATGGACCGACTGATCAGCGCCCGACGCAGCGGGCGAACGCTGAGCAGCACGGTAACCGCCACGAGCGCGAGCCCTGTAAGCAGAGGAACGATCGATGTGATCATGGCTGTATCTCCTTTATAGTCATTAGGCCGTCTTGCGCTTCCCGGAGGAAGGCGACGCGTCTTGTTGTTGCGTGGATAAATCCAGAAACTGCGGCAATGGCGCCCGCAGGCCGCCAAGAAGAAAGGGCATGAGCCGGTCGGCGAGGCGCTGAGCGGCCACTTTGTCGTCCACATTGGCATCCGAAATGTCGCCCAATTCGCAACCGGTGACCACCTGCAAGACATCGGTGCCGGCGATGGCGTACGACATGGCGCCGAGCATGAAATGAAGGCGCCAGACAATTTCGGCGCGCGGCACATCCGGCAAAGCGCGGATCAGCGCAAGCTTGTAACGCTCGATGACCTCGGCGTACTCGCCGGAAAAAAAGGTGCGAATGAATTCGGCCGGCTCGGTCAGGGTACGTCCGAGCAGGCGCAGAAAGGTCATTCCGCCCAGTGACTCATTGCCCCCCATGCGCAGCAAGGTGCCGAAAAAGGCTTCCAGCACCAGCGACGGCTTGAGCGGCGCTCCGTTTGCTTGCCCTTCCAGTTCATCAAGCGCCTGCAGACGCTCGTGATTGAGCCACGCCAGGCGACGCCGGAAAACTTCGCGGAGTAGCGCCTCCTTGGATCCAAAGTGATAATTGACCGCCGCCAGGTTGACCTCGGCTGCGCCGGTAATCATCCGCATCGACGTTCCCTCGTAGCCGCGCTCCATAAAGAGCCGTTCGGCAACATCGAGGATGCGCTCGCGGGTATCCTGAATAATCTTGATATCGGACATGAACTGGTTAACCAAAAAAAGATTGAGGTACGGTACTGCGCGCAAGTTAGTTCAAACGTTCGTTTTAATAATAAGCGCCGGTCCGGGCGAATGCAAGATGTTTCTGCGACTTTTTGATATCTCCCTTGAGAGCTGCGCCGCCAAGGCGGCATACTATTCAAGACAATCGACAACACAGACAGACAAACACCCCTATGCGCCGCTCCTCCCCCCCCCGCCCTCCCGCCGGGCAAGCCCTGACTGACACTCACGTCTGGCGCACACTGAACAGCCTTGCACCCTACCTGTGGCAACACAAGTGGCGGGTGCTGCTCGCCCTGTCCTGCCTGGTCACTGCCAAGCTGGCCAACGTTGCCGTGCCGCTCGTTTTCAAGGAGATGATCGATGGCCTCACGACGGCGCAGCAGGCGCTCACGCTGCCAGCGCTGCTGCTGGCACTCTACGGTGCGCTGCGTTTCTCGACCTCACTGTTTACCGAGCTGCGTGAAATCCTCTTTGCGCGGGTGACACAACAGGCCGTGCGACGGATTGCGCTGGAAGTGTTCCGCCATCTGCACGCGCTGTCGCTGCGCTTTCATCTCGAACGGCAGACCGGCGGCGTCTCGCGTGACATTGAGCGAGGTAGCCGTTCAATCTCCAGTCTGATCAGCTACACGCTGTACTCGATTCTGCCAACGCTTGTCGAAATCACCCTTGTTCTCAGCATTCTCTTTGCCAGGTACGACAGCGGCTTCGTCCTCATCACGCTGATTTCGCTGACCGCCTACATCATTTTCACGATCACGGTGAGCAACTGGCGGATCGATCTGCGACGCCGCGTCAACGACACGGACTCGGCAGCCAACACGCGCGCGATCGACAGCCTGCTTAACTACGAGACGGTGAAATACTTCAACAACGAAGAATATGAAGCGCAACGCTACGACACCCAGATGCGCCACTGGGAAGACGCGGCAACCAGAAGTCAGATCTCGCTATCGTGGCTCAACCTTGGCCAGCAGATCATCATTGCGCTCGGCGTTACAGCGATGATGTGGCGTGCTGCGATCGGCGTGGTCGACGGACGCATGACGATCGGCGACCTGGTACTGGTCAATGCCTTTTTGATTCAGCTTTATATGCCACTCAGTTTTCTCGGCGTGGTCTATCGGGAAATTCGGCAGTCGCTGGCTGACATTGAACGGATGTTCGATTTACTGGCAGTCAATCGCGAAATAGCCGACGCACCGGATGCGAAGACCCTTGCCCCCGGGCCCGTGGAAGTCTCCTTTGAAACAGTTGATTTCGCCTACGAGCCGAAGCGCCAAATACTGTACGGCGTCGATTTTGCGATCCCGGCGGGCCATACGGTGGCAGTCGTTGGCCAGTCGGGGGCGGGCAAGTCGACGCTGGCGCGACTCCTCTATCGTTTCTACGACATCGGCGGCGGGCACATCCGCATCAACGGCATTGACCTGCGCGAGCTGACGCAATCAAGCCTGCGTTCGGCAATCGGCATCGTGCCGCAGGATACCGTGCTGTTCAACGACACCATTTTCTACAACATTCAGTACGGCCGGCCGACCGCCAGCCGCGAGGAGGTGCTTGCGGCAGCGCACGCCGCGCAACTCGCCGAGTTCATCGAAGTATTGCCGGATGGCTACGAGACAAAGGTGGGCGAACGCGGACTCAAACTCTCCGGTGGTGAAAAACAGCGCGTCGCGATCGCCCGCGCCCTGCTCAAGAATCCACCGTTACTGATCTTCGACGAAGCCACTTCGGCACTCGACTCGAAGACTGAAAAAGCAATCCAGGCCAGCCTCGACCACGCGGCCCGTGGGCGCACCACGCTGGTCGTTGCCCACCGCCTATCGACAATCATGAACGCCGACGAAATTCTGGTCATGGAAGGAGGCTCGATTGTC
>CAJAHZ010000089.1 GCA_903939665.1 uncultured Pseudomonadota bacterium
AGGATGATGCCGTCGGGGCGGATGCCGTCGTGCTGCGAGGCAAGCAGCCAGCCGGTGCGCCCGAGTCCGGTCTGCACCTCGTCGGCGATCAGCAGTACGTTGTGGCGTTTGCAGATTTCGGCACAGGCGGCGAGGTAGCCGGCTGGCGGCAGGATGATGCCGCCTTCGCCCTGGATCGGCTCAACCAGAAATGCCGCAGTGTTCGGCGTGATCGCCGCTTCCAGTGCCGCCGCGTCACCGTACGGGACGCAGCGCAGCCCGGGCGGGAAGGGGCCAAAGCCGTCACGGTATTGCGCTTCGGTCGACAGGCCGGTAATGGCGATCGAGCGTCCGTGGAAGTTGCCGTTGCAGGCGATGATCTCGGCCTGCCCCTCGGCGATCCCCTTGATCTTGTGCCCCCATTTGCGCGCTGCCTTGAGCGCCGTCTCAACGGCCTCAAGCCCGGTGTTGACCGGCAAGGCGCGTTCATAGCCCGTTAAGCTAGTCAGGCGCTTGAGAAAAAGCGGCAGGCGATCGTTGAAGTAGGCGCGCGATGTGACTGCCAACCGGTTGGCCTGCCCGACGAGCGCAGCGACAAGGCGCGGGTGGCTGTGCCCGAAGCTGACCGCCGAGTAGGCCGACATCAGATCCAGATAGCGCCGCCCCTCGCGGTCGGTCAGCCAGCAGCCGTGTCCTTCGGCGAGAACGACCGGCAGCGGCGCGTAGTTACGTGCGCCGAAGCTCGCTTCCCAGTGGCGCAATTCATCGGTGACTGGCGTGCAGGCGCTTTCCAGAAGATCGATTGCCTGTCGGGCGGTGATGCCAAGCGGGTCGTGATCAGGGCAGTATTCGCTAATTTCCAGGGCCACGCATTGACGGTTGCGCAGCGCGCCGGCGAGCGCCAGGCGGAGCTCGCCGCCTTTCAGTCCACCGGGCACCGGGGTCGTCACGCCGGGCGCCAGCAGCGGGTCGATCGCATCGAGATCAAGGCTGATGCCGTAGGGGCGACCGTCGGCGCCGGCAATCGCCAGCGCGTCGGCAAATACCGCCGACAGACCCCGGGCATTCGTCTCGACGATGCCGAATACGCTCACCCCCAGGCTGTGAAGCAGGCGTGCCTCGTCGGCTTCAAAACTGTGTGCGCCGATTACCACGACGCGGCGCGGATCGAGCGGCGGGCCGTCAATCGTCGTCATCTCCACTGCGCCGATACCGAGCAGTGCGGCGAGCGGCATGCCGTGCGGGTTGCCCGAGGGGCTGCTGTCCGGCGTATGGGCATCCAGGTGGGCGTCGATCCAGATCAAGCCGGGTGCCATGCCGAGTGCGCGACCCACGCCGCGCCATGTGCCGGCGGCAATCGAATGGTCGCCGCCCAGCACCACGGGCAGTGCGCCACTGGCCAATGTGCTGGCGACCTCGTCGGCGACCTCCTTGAGCAGTGCGGCGAGCGCCGTGAGACGCGGTCCGCTCGGTGCTTCGATGGTCAAGCCCCATGCCGGCTCAAGCCCGGCGCGTTGTGCGGCGGCGACAATGCCCATCTCGTGCAGCGCCTGCGGCCCACGTGCGGCGCCCGGCGTGATGTTGAAAGTAGCGGCGGCAGCATTCGGCAATACAACTCCCTCGCCCCCGCCGGGTGCGCCTAGCTGGCTCGCGACACCGATGAAACGAAGCATCGGGTTCAGTGCAATCACCTTGTCCATTGCGCACCTCCTTCGCAAAAGAGACGGAGCTACATCTTTGACCGGCAGCGGCCGGTTTCGTTCTGGCCGCCAGCTATTCTTTGTCCGGGATGAAGCCGTGCCGCATCGTGTTTTCCGAGACGCAGCGGCTCCACAAAAACTGCTTCAGG
This sequence comes from uncultured Pseudomonadota bacterium, assembly GCA_903939665.1. GTDB lineage: Bacteria > Pseudomonadota > Gammaproteobacteria > Burkholderiales > Rhodocyclaceae > CAJBIL01. The sequence goes on from CAJAHZ010000089.1 coordinate 1,829, forward strand.
TAATCCGTACCGCCCGCCTGCACGCCGGTGCCCGACAGCGCTACGCCGCCGAAGGGCTGCACCCCGACACGTGCGCCGGTAATCTTGCGATTTAAATAAAGATTGCCGACCGGGAAAGCGTTTCTGGCGCGTTCGAGATGCGCCGGCAGGCGCGAGTAAACGCCGCCGGTCAGTGCATAGTCGCTATCCCGGGCCCAGGCCAGCGCCGTTTCGAAATCGGGCGCATTGAGCACGGCGAGCACCGGGCCGAAGACTTCCTCGCGTGCCAGGCGGTGTTCGGGCCGGATGCCGGCGATGATGGTGGGCGGCACGTACCAGCCGCCCTGATCGTTTTCCGGCAGGCTTCCCTGCCAGACCAGGCGGCCTTCGTCCAGGCCGATCGCAATGTAGTCGAGCGCCTTTTCCCGGGCCGCCTGCGTAATCAGCGGGCCGTGGCTGTATGCGGCATCCTCCGGCGCTCCCCAAACGAGTGCGGCGGCAGCGCCGGCCAGCCTTTCGAGCAGCGCGCCGTGCACTTCACCGACCGCGATGACGCGTGAGCAGGCTGAGCACTTTTGCCCCTGAAAGCCAAAGGCCGAGGCGACAATGCCGGCAACCGCTTCATCAAGGTCTGCATCGCTGTCGACAATGATTGCGTTCTTGCCGCCCATTTCGCAGACCACCTGTTTGATATGCGTTTGCCCGGTCGCCGGGGTGTGCGCGCTGCGCAGAATGTCGAGACCGACGGCACGCGATCCGGTGAAGGCGACGATGTGGGTTTGCTGATGCGCCACCAGGCACGCGCCGACTTCGGGTCCGCCGGGCAGCAACTGGCAGGCGTCGGCAGGCAGGCCGGCAGCGCGCAGCAGGCGCAGGAAGTCGTGCGCAATGAGCAAGGCGGGCAGGGCCGGTTTCATCACCACCGTGTTGCCGGCGACCAGCGCCGCAGAAGTCATTCCGGCGAGGATGGCAAGCGGGAAATTCCACGGTGCGATGACCACGGCAACGCCGCGCGGCGCGTAGGCGACCCGGTTGTCTTCGCCGGGAAAAACGGCACTTGTCCGCCAGCCGTCGAGCGCTTCCATCTGCCCCGCGTAGTAGCGCAGGAAGTCGACCGCCTCGGCCACGTCGGCGTCGGCTTCGCGCCAGCTCTTGCCAGTCTCCAGTACTTCGAGCGCAGCCAGCGTATGCCGCTCGCCAACGAGCAACCGGGCGGCGCGGCGCAGGATCGCGCTGCGCTGTGCCACGGGTGTTGCGGCCCAGGCCGGGAAAGCGGCAGCCGCCAGTTCGACGGCGAAATCCGCATGCCCGATGCCGGCCCGCGCCACCTCGCCGAGCACTTCGGCCGGATGCGCGGGATTGTTCGTCAGATGCACGCCAATCGGCGGCAAATCGCAACCCGACAGATCGAGCGCATGACGGCGCGGCAGGGCGGCGCGAACGCGGCTCAGCGCCTGGCGTAGCGCGCTCGCCTCGGCCGCATTGGAAAAGTCGAGCAGCGGCAGGTTGGTAAAAGTTTCAGCTGGCACGTCTGTTTCAGCGATGGGGTCGGGCGGCATGGGTGCCTCCAGCAGGGATTCGAATTCCGCGCCCTCAAAATAGGCACGGCGCAGGATCGAGGTTGAAGCGGTGTTCTCCAGCAGGCGACGGATCAGGTAGGCAATGCCGCTTTCCGGGTCACCGACCGGCACGTAGATGCGCACGGTGACGCCCTCAGCGGCCAGTGCATCACGCAGCGGCTCGGCCATGCCCAGCAGCATCTGCACCTCCCAGCGCGCCGCCGGCAGATCGAGCCGCCGCGCATGCGCCAGCGCTACCGACAGGCTGCGCAGATTGTGTCCGGCGATCGCCGGGTGCAGGCTGTCGCAGTTGGCCAGCAGGCGCTCCGTCAGTCGTTCGTAATGCCAGTCGGTGTGCGATTTTTCCTGCCAGGTCGGCAGCGGCCAGTCGCGCTGCGCGGCCCAGGCTTCTTCCTGATCGCGGTAGGCACCCTTGACGAGCCGCACGCCGATGCGACGACCGTGACGCTGCGCGGCCCCCAGCACCCGGTCGATGTCGCTGCCGGTTTCCGGCAGATAGGCTTGCAGGGCGATCGCCGGCTGCCACCCCGGGTCAGGAAAAGCGTCGAGCAGATCGAGAAAAAGATCAAGGATCAGCGGCTTGAGTTCGTGTTGCTCCATGTCGATGGTCAGCGTTGCACCACATTCGGCGGCAGCGGCAAGCAGCGTCTCCATGCGGCGGAAGACACGGCGGCGCGTGCCGTCCGTATCAAGCGGATCGAAGCGCGGCGACAGCGCCGTCAGCTTCAGCGAAAGATGCGGCGGCACATCGCG
>CAJAHZ010000090.1 GCA_903939665.1 uncultured Pseudomonadota bacterium
TCACGGACAATATTGATGAGTTCGAGAGGATCAACGGTCTACCGATTGAAAACCGGGTCAATCAGCAACGATGAGACAAAAATACGTACGCTTGGGATTACCCAGAATCGATGGCGGCTTCACGCTGGTTGAACTAACCATCGTTCTGGTGATCATTGCGCTGCTTGTTGGCGGCATGGTGGTGTCGCTGGGTACTCAGGTAGAGCAGCAGAGAAGCAAAGAGACGCAAAAGATTCTTGAAGCCGCTAGGGATGCTTTGATCGGTTACGCAGCGGCAAATGGGCGCCTACCTTGCCCGGCGTCTGCAAGCTCCAACGGCGTCGAAAGCTTTTGCACAAATACATCAGGTGCCTGTGGAAGCACCGTCATCCCTAGCCTAATCCCCCTCGTCATCCCGCCCAGCCACGGTCGGTGCTCAAACCACTACGACGGTTTTCTTCCGAGCGTCACGCTAAGCATCTCCGGCGTTGACGCCAATGGCTACTTGACGGATGGATGGGGAATATCTTCCAATCGAGTTCGATACTCAGTGTACTCGTCGCTGAACACAGTCGACGGAGCGATCAATACAGTCACCCATCCTTTCACGGCTCAAAATGGCATAAAAAACGCCACCATAGCGAGCATCTCGGCTAGAACACCTCTGCTTTCGGTGTGCAACTCGGCTAGTGGGGTAACGAGAACAACATCCTCCATTCCGGAAACAGCGTACTGCACGCCGGTCACAACGCTCACAAACTCGGCCGTCGCGGTAATTTTCTCCATGGGCAAAAATGCCCCGACTGGAGGCGTTGGAACTGACGAAGCCGCGAATCTCGATAGCGATCCGGCATTTGTCAGCCATACACCTGCTCCAGCTAACGCGGCTGGGGGCGAGTTCGACGACCTTGTCATCTGGCTTTCTCCCGGTGCGCTCTTCAACCGAATGATCGCCGCAGGCAACCTACCGTGAGCGACATCGGCAAAATTCGTCTGCAGTAAAGCGCGGGAACAATAAGCGATGCCGGACCAGCTACTTATTCGCCCCCCTTCTCCTTGACCGCCCCCCCGCTTTGCGGTCAAATGGTCCTATGCTTACGTTCTACTCCTCGCGGCAAACCCATGAAAACTGAAGAAAGCTTCTTCAGCACCTTGCGCAATGCCGGAATCGCCCCCACCGACTCCGAGGAGTTGCGCCTGCAAAAATCGCTGCTGATTTTCGCTACCGGCCTGATCAGCTTTGCTTCGATGCTCTGGCTGTTCATTTATGCACAGCTGGGGCCGCAGTTTTCCTCGACAGTTCCTTTTATTTTTCAGTTCTTGTTGATCGGCAATTTGGCGATCTATCTGAAGACGCTCAATTTCGATGCGTTCCGCCTGATCCAGCTATCGATATTCCTGTTTCTGCCTTTTGTCGCGCAATGGAGCATGGGCAACTTCATCACGGCGAGCGGTGTCAGCCTGTGGGGGTTGCTGGCACCGGTCGGCGCAGTGCTGTTTATCGGGCCGCGGGAATCGGCGGCCTGGTTCTTCGCCTACCTGTTTTTTACCGCGCTTTCCGGCGGTTTTGATTATTACCTGGCTGATTCAGTGATCAGCAATCAGCCAAGGATCCCGACGCAGACGACGATCTTCTTTTTTGCGCTGAACTTCGCGGCGGTCTCCACCATTGTTTATCTGCTGCTGCGCTACTCGGCCACCGAGAAGCAACGCGCGCAAGCCAGCCTGGAAGAGACCTTCCGCATGCTCCAGATCGAACAGGACCGCTCCGAGCGCCTCCTGCTCAACATTCTGCCAGGCGCGATTGCCGAACGACTGAAAAACAGCAATCAGACAATTGCCGACGGGTTTGCCGATGTAACGGTGATGTTCGTCGACATCGTGAACTTCACCAAGGTTGCCGAGGGACTGACGCCGCAACAGGTATTCACGATGCTTAACAAGATTTTCTCGTCGTTCGATGAACTGGCTGAAAAATACGGCATGGAGAAAATCAAGACGATCGGCGATGCCTATATGGTTGCCGGCGGCCTGGACAGCGACCGCAGCGATTACTCGGACGCCATCGTCGACATGGCGGTGGAGATGCGCGACCTCCTGCACCGCGATTTCAACGTCAACCAGATGCACCTCGAAGTGCGTATCGGTATTGGCACCGGGCCGGTCGTTGCCGGCGTCGTTGGCAAAAAGAAGTTCATCTATGACCTCTGGGGCGATACTGTCAATATTGCCAGCCGCATTACCAGCGAAGGTGTTCCGGGCATGGTGCAGGTCGACGAAGCAACTTACCGTCGACTGCAGGAGCGCTTCGATTTCCATGCGCCGCAGACGATTTATCTGAAGGGCAAGGGCAACATGATTGTCTATCGCCTGATCGGTCGCAAAACGGCAAACACCGGCAGCATCGTTTAAACAGTGAGCGGCTTGCAGCGCCTCAACTCGAAGCAGACCTTCCCGCCCGCATTGTCAGACAGCCGCAGTTCATAACCCGCCCCGCTGGCCTGCCGCCCTGCGTTGTAGAGCCCGATGCCAAGACCCGTATCCGATGCCACTGGCGCGATCAGCAAATCGGCCAGGACGCTGCCGGAGATCGAGCTGCCGCTATCGCATACGCACATTGAGGAAGCATCGCTACTGAGCATCACCTGGATGCTCAGCGCCGTTTCGTTCTGCCGTTTGGCAAAAGCGTTTTGCAGCAGGTTGTCGATCACGCTGTCGAATAATTCGGATGGCAATTTCGCCTCCGACCCGAAAACCACCCGCTTGAAGTTTATTTCATCATTTTCGTAACGCTGCTGCACCGTCGCCCACCACGACTCTGCGTTCACCAAAGTGCCTACCTCCCCCTGCGGCGCCTGCAACTTCTCCAATGTCTGGCTCAGACGCTGAGTCACCTGCGGCAACTGCCGCTGCAACAACTGGCTGACCCGCACCGAATCATTGCCATCCATGGTTTGCGCCAGATAGCAAAGATTGCTCAGCGACTGCAGCAGGTTTTTTACGTCATGCGTCAGCCGCGCCCCGGTTTCGTGCACCGCTCGCAAATAACTGATTTGCTGCAGCTCGCGGGCACGTAACTTGGCGACGTAATATTCATTGGTGAGCTGCGCCAGCAGATGAAAATGCCAGACCAGCGCCGGGCTCAATTTGTGGCGCGTATGCAGCGTCAGCTTCAAGGGCTCTTCGGGGAAATCCTGGCTGAACCGCGACAGTTCGCCAAAGCGTCCGGCGCGTGCTCCTGCAATCCAGGTTCCACCGTTCACCCAGGGTAACTCCAGCATATCGTCCAGCGCCTTGCTCAAAAACCGTTCGGGGTCGCTTTCACTGCCGGAATAAGCGGTCAGCCGATGCAGCCTTTTTTCGAAAGGCAGGCCAATCGTCAGCAAATAACGCGAGAAAAAGACGCCAACGCCGCTAAACCCCGGTCGAGGATTCCAGGCCCAGCCGATCAGCAGA
>CAJAHZ010000091.1 GCA_903939665.1 uncultured Pseudomonadota bacterium
GCCCTTTTGCAGTTCAGCAAGCCTTGATTCGCCGGTCTGCCTGGCCAGCACAGTCGCTTCCTGCGCCTTGAGGCGTGCCTCGATTTCAGCTTTGACACTGTCAAATGGCTTCAGCGTAGCCGGCTTGTGCTCAAGCACACGCGCCGCCAACAGGGTGTTCGGCGCAACTTCGACCGCTTCAGTGTTACGCTTGTTTTTCAGTGCGTCATCGGAAAAAAGCGATGCGAGAATTTTCGCGTTACCCAAGGGCCCAAGCGCGGCGACGATTTGCGGATTCGGGTTTCTGGGCAGCCAATTAGACTGCTGAATCTTCAGCTTGAATTTTTCAACTGCTGGCTGAAGGCTGTCCGACTGCTCGTATACGGTATTCGTGAAGACTTCAGCGGTCTCGGCGAATTTCCGCGACGCGGCCTGACGCTTCAATTCGCCCTCAATCTCCGGTCGCACTTCTTCAACCGAACGCTGCTTGCCTACCTTGATGCCGGTCAGCTTGATGATGTGATAACCAAACTCGGACTGAACAAGCGCGGAAATTTCGCCTTCTTTTTGCTTGAACACGGTGTCCTCAAACGCCTTGACCATCATGCCACGGCCAAAGAAACCCAGATCGCCTCCCTTTTGTGCCGACCCCGGATCCTGCGAGTACTGTTTAGCCAACTCGGCAAACTTCGCCGGCGACTTCTGCACTTCCTTGAGCACCTCTTCCGCCTTGCTCTTCGCCTTGGCTTTGTCGGCGCTCGAGGCATCGGCATTGGCCATCACCAGAATATGGCTGGCGCGACGCTCTTCCGCCTGCTGATAACGATCCTTATGGCCTTCGTACCAGGCCTTTACCTCATTATCGCCGACGGAAACCTGCGCAAGCAGCGAATCGAGCGAAAGAACCACGTATTCGGCTTTAACCTGCTCCGGTAACTCGAACTGCTTCTTGTTGTCGTCATAATATTTTTGCACGGCGGCGTTATCGACTTTCACCTTGTCGGCAAATTGCTCGGCCGCCATGCGCAACTCGGCAACCTGGCGCTCCTCCGACTGGATGCGCAGCATCGCTTCGGCGGATGTATTGGATACGATCCCGGTATCACCTACCGCACCAACAAGCTGCTGCAGGACAAGATCCTGGCGCAGTTGCGCCTCGAACTGCTGCTGCGTGGTGCCCTGCCCGCGCAGCGCTGCTTCGTAACGGGACATCGAGAACTGGCCGTTTTCCTGCAGCGCCGGAATCTTGCTGATAATCTCACGCAGCAAATCGTCCCCCGCACCGAGCCGCCCCTTTGAGGCCTCAAGCAGCAAGAGACGCTGATCGACCAGGGAATTCAACACAGCAAGCCTCGCCTCCGGCGTATTCATCGCTTCGGCGCTGTAATTCGCGCCAAGTGACTGACGCATGCGATCCTGCTGATCACGCCAGCTCTGCTGAAATTGTTGCAGAGTGATTTTCGAATCCCCGACACTGGCCAGATCGCCACCCGCACCGGCGTTGCGCACATACGAGTCGACGCCCCAGAAGGCAAACGGCAAAGTAATCATTGCGAGGAAAATCTGAACGATTTTCTTGTTGTTGCGAATGGCGTCGAACATATTGATTGCCCGTTAATCGTGAGAGAACAAATAAATACTCGAAACAAAAAAGGCGAACTTGCGTTCGCCTTTCGGTAATGGAGGAATGGTCGGCATTTGAACCGACTGAACTACCACTCCACAAACACTACAAAACCATTTTGTTTTTCGTGGTGGGTGCTGACGGGCTCGAACCGCCGACATCCAGCTTGTAAGGCTAGCGCTCTACCAACTGAGCTAAGCACCCGTATCAAATGGCTGAAGCGCAAAGGCGGCTAGTTTACCGCATCCTTGAGTCCTTTGCCAGCGCGGAACTTCGGCACCTTGGCAGCCTTGATCTTGATGGCTGCGCCGGTACGCGGGTTACGGCCACTGCGCGCAGCACGTTTGCCGACGTAGAAGGTACCAAAACCAACAAGCGTGACCATGCCACCTTTTTTCAGAGACGTTTTGACTGCAGCAATCGTCGCATCAAGCGCACGGCCAGCAGCAGCCTTGGAAATTTCAGCAGACTTGGCGATTTGCTCGATCAGTTCAGATTTATTCACGTATGCCCCCTTCGTTTGATGATGGAAGAACAGGAAATCCTGCACGTGTTTTATAACAAGGCTCAAAACCTTGTGTCAAGCGGATTCTGGGGGTTTCAGAGGGTTTTGCAGAAGGCACAAAGCATGCCGGAAGACTTGCCTCCGGCATGCTTTGATGATGAATCAATGAGTAAGGAGGGTTTGTGCAGAAACGTTCTCGGGTCCGGCGGCAACCGCAGGTGTTGCAACGACGCCCACGAGGGGTTCGGGCTTGCGCTCAAGCGCATGCGCCAACACCTGATCAATCCATTTCACCGGAATGATCTCGAGCTTGTTCTTGATGTTGTCGGGAATCTCCGCGAGGTCCCTGACGTTCTCTTCAGGAATCAGCACCCGGCTCAAACCGCCACGCACGGCAGCCAGCAGTTTCTCCTTCAAACCACCAATCGGCAGCACTTCACCGCGCAAGGTAATTTCGCCCGTCATCGCCACATCGCAACAGACCGGAATACCGGTCAAAACGGAGACCAGCGCGGTGCAGATACCAACACCTGCCGACGGGCCATCCTTCGGAATCGCCCCTTCCGGCAAGTGAATATGAATGTCGCTTTTCTGGTAAAAATCATCGTCGATACCCAATGACTGGGCGCGCTTACGCACCACCGACAGCGCGGCCTGGATCGACTCCTGCATGACCTCGCCCAGCTTGCCGGTGGTAATCGTCTTGCCCTTGCCGGGCAACACAACCGACTCAATGGTGAGCAACTCGCCACCCACTTCGGTCCACGCCAGACCGGTCACCTGACCCACTTGATTTTCGCGTTCAGCCATGCCGAAGCTGTAACGGCGTACGCCAAGGAATTTGTCGAGATTACGTGCCGTCACCGCAAGCTTCGTCTGGCTCTTCTTGAGCAACAGCGTTTTCACCACCTTGCGGCAGATCTTCGAAATATCACGCTCAAGCGCCCGCACACCCGCTTCACGGGTGTAGTAGCGAACGATATCGCGTAGCGCGCCCTCGGCCACCGTCAGCTCGGTCTTCTTCAGACCATTTGCCTTGAGTTGTTTGGGCAACAGATATCGCTGGGCGATGTTAACTTTTTCGTCCTCGGTGTAACCGGAGAGGCGGATCACTTCCATACGATCGAGCAGCGGCGCGGGAATGTTCAGCGTATTGGCGGTCGCCACGAACATCACTTCCGAAAGGTCATACTCGACTTCGACATAGTGATCGACAAACGTCGAGTTCTGTTCCGGGTCGAGCACCTCAAGCAGCGCCGAACTCGGATCGCCCCGAAAATCCTGGCCCAGCTTGTCGACTTCGTCGAGCAGAAAGAGCGGATTCTTGACGGCAACCTTGGTCATGTTCTGCAGGATTTTGCCCGGCATCGAACCAATATAGGTGCGACGGTGACCGCGAATTTCAGCTTCGTCGCGCACCCCGCCAAGGCTCATGCGGACGAACTTGCGACCGGTCGCGTGGGCGATTGATTGGCCGAGCGAGGTCTTGCCGACACCAGGCGGTCCGACCAGACAGAGAATCGGCGCCTTCAGACGATCGACGCGCTGTTGCACGGCAAGATATTCAAGAATTCGTTCCTTGACTTTCTCAAGCCCCCAGTGGTCCTTGTCGAGAATTTTTCCAGCCTCGGCCAGATCCTTGCTGATGCGGGTCTTCTTGCGCCACGGCAAGCCGATCAGCGTCTCAATGAAGTTTCGCACAACCGTTGCTTCGGCCGACATCGGCGACATCAGCTTGAGCTTCTTGAGCTCAGCCTGCGCCTTGGCGATACCTTCCTTGCTCATGCCGGCGTCTTTGATCTTCTTTTCGATATCGTCAAGATCAGCGCCGTCTTCGCCTTCACCGAGTTCCTTCTGGATCGCTTTGACCTGCTCATTCAGGTAATACTCGCGCTGGCTCTTCTCCATCTGACGCTTGACGCGGCCACGGATGCGCTTTTCAACCTGCAGGATGTCGATTTCGGTTTCGAGTTGCGAGAGCAGGCGCTCGATGCGCGCGCGGATCTCGAACATCTCGAGAATCTCCTGCTTCTGCTCAAGCTTGAGCGGCAGGTGCGCCGCGATCGTGTCGGCCAGACGCCCAGCCTCTTCAATCCCGGCGATCGAGGTGAGGATTTCCGGCGGAATCTTCTTGTTCAGTTTGACGTACTGATCGAACTGCGCGATCACCGCGCGACGCAAGGCCTCGACTTCGTGATCCAAGCCATCTTCGGCAGACACCGGGCGCGCCGTCGCGACAAACATCGACTCCTGCGCTTCGATCGATTCAACATGCGCACGCTGCGTCCCTTCAACCAGCACCTTCACCGTGCCGTCGGGCAGCTTCAGCATCTGCAAGATATTAGCGATGCAACCGATGGCGTAAAGGTCCTCCGCCTCCGGATCGTCTTTTGCAGCGGATTTCTGGGCAACAAGCAGAATGCTCTTGCCCGCTTCCATCGCCACTTCAAGCGCCTTGATCGACTTGGGTCGCCCGACAAAGAGCGGAATCACCATGTGCGGGAAAACGACCACGTCGCGTAGCGGCAACAGCGGCAGCTCGACGGGTTCAGTCGCAGACAAATTGGAATTCACGGAATTCGTAGACATCGTGGTGCCCTATAGGTAAACGTCCAAGCCCCCAGATGGGGGCGTGGACCGGTATTTCAAGCCGCTATGGCAGCAGCAGCGCGTTCAGTTGGAGCCGGAGACCTTCGGCTGGTCTGCGTAGATCAGAAGCGGCTGGGCGTCGCCGCTGATCATGTTTTCGTCAATAACGACCTTTGAGACATTCTCCATGCCTGGAAGTTCGTACATTGTGTCGAGCAGCACCGACTCAAGGATCGAGCGCAAGCCGCGAGCGCCTGTTTTCCGCTCAAGGGCTCGTTTTGCAATGGCGGTCATCGCAGCCGGGCGAATCTCCAGTTCAACGCCTTCCATTGAAAACAGCTTCTGGTATTGCTTGACCAGCGCGTTCTTCGGTTCAATCAGGATTTTCACCAATGCAGCCGCCGACAATTCTTCGAGTGTCGCGACGACCGGCAGACGGCCAATCAGTTCGGGAATCAGGCCAAACTTGATCAGATCCTCAGGCTCGACGCTGCGCAACACTTCGCCGATCGCCTTCTTGTTCTCCTTGCTCTTCACTTCGGCGCCAAAGCCAATACCGCCTCTTTCGGAGCGATAGCGAATTACCTTCTCGAGGCCATCAAAAGCACCGCCACAGACGAACAGGATATTGGTCGTATCAACCTGTACGAAATCCTGATTCGGATGTTTGCGCCCACCCTGCGGCGGCACCGAAGCAACCGTGCCTTCGATCAGCTTGAGCAGCGCCTGTTGCACGCCTTCGCCGGAAACATCGCGGGTGATCGACGGGTTATCGGACTTGCGCGAAATTTTGTCGATTTCGTCAATATAGACGATCCCCTGCTGCGCTTTTGCAACATCGTAGTCGCACTTTTGCAGCAGCTTCTGAATGATGTTCTCGACGTCCTCACCAACGTAACCGGCTTCGGTCAGCGTCGTGGCATCGGCCATCACAAACGGCACATTCAGCAGGCGGGCCAGCGTCTGCGCGAGCAGCGTCTTGCCGGAACCGGTCGGGCCGATCAGCAGGATATTGCTCTTGGCGAGTTCAATCTCTTCGCTGCCCTTGCTGTGGTGACGCAAGCGTTTGTAGTGGTTATAGACCGCCACCGACAGAATGCGCTTGGCCGGATCCTGACCGATCACGTACTGATCGAGAATCGAGCAAATCTCTTTCGGCGTCGGCAGATCGCTCTTGACGCCCTTGACGCCCTGGTCGCCGGCAATCTCGTCGCGAACGATATCGTTGCAAAGCTCGATGCACTCGTCGCAGATGAATACCGACGGGCCTGCGATGAGCTTCTTTACTTCGTGCTGGCTCTTGCCGCAGAACGAGCAGTAGAGCAATTTTTCGCTGCCGCTTTTCTTTTCCGACATCTCGGTCTACCTCATTCCATGTGGCGACTGTTTGGACTCTGGCTGCAAACCCGCGGTCAAACTGCGTCGCGGTTGACCAGAACCTTGTCGATCAAGCCGTATTCTGCCGCTTCTTGCGCGGAAAGGAAATTGTCACGATCGGTATCGCGTTCGATGCGATCAATCGGCTGCCCCGTATGATGCGCCATGATGTCATTCAGTTTAGCGCGCAGCGAGAGAATTTCCTTGGCGTGAATGGCGATATCCGAAGCCTGCCCCTGAAAGCCACCCATCGGCTGATGGATCATGACCCGCGAATTGGGCAGCGCAAAGCGCTTGCCCTTGGTGCCGGCGGTCAGCAGGAAGGCACCCATCGAGCAGGCCTGCCCCATGCACAGCGTCGACACGTCAGGCTTGATGAACTGCATGGTGTCGTAAATCGACATCCCGGCCGTCACCGAGCCACCCGGCGAGTTGATGTAAAAGGAAATATCCTTGTCCGGATTCTCGGCTTCGAGAAAAAGAAGCTGCGCCACCACCAAATTGGCAGTGATGTCATTCACCGGGCCAACCAGGAAAATAACGCGTTCCTTGAGCAGGCGCGAATAAATGTCGTACGCCCGCTCGCCGCGGCCACTCTGCTCGATCACCATGGGGACCATGCCGAGCGCCTGCGGATTCCAGCTGCTTTCGGATTCAATACGATCAATGTTCATGTCAGCTCCTCTGTCTCCGGAATAATTCTTATATTTGCTCAGGACTTCTGCCCCATCAGTTCGTCGAAGACCACCGCCTTATCGACCACTTTGGCAGTCGCCAACGCCCAGGCAACCACATTGTCTTCGACGGCTACGCCTTCGATTTCAGCCAGACGTTGCGGCTGGGCATAGTACCAGCGCACAACTTCTTCAGGATGCTCGTAGCTTTCGGCGGACTCTTCGACGATGGCCTTGACCTGATCGGACTTCGCATGCAGTTCATTGACCTTGACCAGTTCGGCGAGAATCAAGCCAAGGCTGACGCGACGCTTGGCCTGGTCGGCAAACCACTCCGGCTGCATCGGAAACTCCTTGACCTTCATGCCGCGCTGCTCCATGTCCTGGCGCGCCATCTGCATCAGCCGCTCAATCTCCATCTCGACCAGCGCATTGGGCACGTCGATCGGGTTGGCCTTAAGCAGCGCTTCCATGACCTGATCCTTGATCTTGGCCTGCAGACGCTTCTTCACTTCACGTCGAAGATTGGTCTCGATCTCGAGGCGCATCTTGGCGGTATCGCCATCTTCAACGCCAAGCGCCTTGGCAAATTCAGCGTCCAGCTCCGGCAGAACCGGCTCAGAAACGCTCTTGACGGCAATATCGAAGGTCACGGTCTGGCCAGCCAGATCCTTGGAAAAATAATCTTCCGGGAAAGTCATCTCGAAAGTCTTCGCTTCGCCAGCCTTCAGACCGATCACGGCATTTTCGAAGTCAGCCAGCATGGCGCCTTCACCCAGAACAAACGGGTAGTCGCTCGCTTGTCCGCCCTGGAAAGGCTCGCCACCCTTCTTGCCGAGGAAATCGATAACCACCCGATCGCCCTTGGCGGCCGCACGTTCCACCGGCTCGTGCTTGACGCGCTGCTTGCGCAGGATCTGGATCGTATTGTCGATTTCGGCGGCGCCCACTTCCAGCACCGGACGCTCGATTTCAACGACCGTCAGATCGCCCAGCTTGACCTCGGGATAAACCTCGAAAACTGCAGAAAACTCGACATGCGTGGTGTTCTCGCTGGTCTTCGGCTCGATCTTCGGGTAGCCGGCGATACGCAACTGCTGTGTCCGCAACGCCTCGCCGAAAGCGCGATCAAGCGCATCGTTCAGCGCTTCATGGCGAGCCTGCTCGCCATACTGCTGCTTGACCATGCTGGCCGGCACCTTGCCCGGGCGGAAACCCGGTACTTTGACGTTTTTCCCCATGCGCTTCAGGCGCTGATCGACGTCCTTGTCGAGCTCAGCGATGGGCACGAGAAGATCCAGGCGACGCTCGAGGGGACTGGCGGCTTGTACATTGGTGCTTGCGGCGTTCGTTTCCATTGAAAATCCTTGAAGTCTTGTAAATGCGGGCTAAAAATCAACTGATCCGTGGTGCGAGAGAAGGGAGTCGAACCCCCACGCCTTGCGGCGCTGGAACCTAAATCCAGTGCGTCTACCAATTCCGCCACTCTCGCGCTGAATCGATTATTTTACCCGAGATAACCCTATACTGTCAGCCGCCCGAACGCTTTAACGCCGTTTTGTGCATCACCACTCCCCCCAGCCTGATACCTGCGATGTCCGTAGACCACTACGAAAACTTTCCGGTTGCCTCGATCCTTCTGCCCAAGCGCCTGCGCCGCCC
>CAJAHZ010000092.1 GCA_903939665.1 uncultured Pseudomonadota bacterium
CATTCACGAGAATCTTGATGCGTGCCTTGTAGGCGTTGTCGCGGCGGCCGTAGCGGTTATACACGCGCAGTACGGCGTCGAGATAGGAAAGCATATCCTTGCGCGGCAGGAACTCGCGAACCACCTTGCCGAGAATCGGCGTGCGCCCGAGGCCGCCACCGACGAAAACCTTGACGCCGATCTCTCCGGCTTCGTTTTTGATGATTTCCAGACCAACGTCATGCGCACGAATCACTGCCCGGTCTTGCGCTGCGGCATTGACGGCGATCTTGAATTTACGCGGCAGGAAGGCGAATTCCGGGTGGAAGGTCGACCACTGGCGGAGCACTTCGCAGTAGGGGCGCGGGTCGGTCAGTTCGTCCGGCGCAATGCCGGCGAAGTGGTCGGTGGTGATGTTGCGGATGCAGTTGCCGGAGGTTTGAATGGCGTGCATTTCCACCGTCGCGAGTTCGGCAAGAATTTCCGGCGTTTCTTCAAACTTCGGCCAGTTGAGCTGCATGTTCTGACGCGTTGTGAAGTGACCGACGCTGCGGTCATAGCGGCGCGACACTTCGGCCAGTTTGCGCAGTTGCGCTGCCGAGAGCATGCCGTAAGGGATGGCAATGCGCAGCATCGGGCCGTGGCGCTGGATGTATAGGCCATTCTGCAAGCGCAAGGGACGCAATTCATCGTCGGAAAGCTCGCCAGCAAGGTTGCGGGCAATCTGCCCGCGATACTGGCTAACCCGTTCGTTGATCATCTGTTGGTCGGTACTGTCGTAGCGATACATGAGTCGCTCCTTTTATAGTGCAATCAATTTGCCGCCGACCAGCACCAGCATGGTGGCGAGGATCGGTCGTAGAAAACGCTCCGGCACTTTAGCCGAAGCGTGGCTGCCAAGCCAGATGCCGGGCAGACTGCCGAGCAGCAGGCTGCCCAGAAGTAGCCAGTCGACGTTGCCAATCACCCAGTGGCCGATGCCGGCTACCAGCGTCAGGGGAACTGCATGGGCGATGTCGCTGCCGATGATTCGGATCGCCGGCAGCTTCGGGTAAAGGTAGAACAGGACAGCGACGCCCAGTGCGCCTGCGCCCACCGATGAGATCGTCACCAGCACGCCGAGCACGACGCCAACGGCAATCGTGATCGGATCGCGAAGGCGCGTATGGGTCTGATCATCAGCGTGGACCAGCGCGTGGTGCTGAAGGTTCTTGCGAAAAAGTATGGCGCCGGCGGTGAGCAGCAGAGCCACGCCGAGCGATACGGAAATAATGTGGGTTGCCGCAGCGTTCTGCTTGGGCAGCCAGGATAAGGCGAGAATGGTCAAGCCGGCTGCCGGAATGCTGCCAACCGCCAGCAGGCTGGTGATGCGCCAGTTAACGTGGCCTTTTTTGGCATGCACCACCGTGCCGCCGCTTTTGGTGATTGCCGCATAGAGCAGATCGGTGCCCACGGCGGTTGCTGGATGAATGCCGAACAGCAACACCAGCAGGGGCGTCATCAGCGAGCCGCCGCCGACGCCGGTCAGCCCGACGATTGCGCCGACAACAAATCCAGAAAGGGTATAGAGCCAGTCCATGGTGCGCTGCAATAAGAAAGTCCGCGCATCGTAACAGCCTATGATTTGATTCAAAAAGAATATTAAGTTAGATTGTTATAACTTTTTGTTATTTGAAGCCTGATGAAGCTCCAGCAATTACGTTATCTCGTTGAAGTGGCTCGCCATGGCCTCAACGTTTCGGAGGCAGCCGAGGCACTTTACACCTCGCAGCCGGGCGTTTCCAAGCAGATCAAACTGCTTGAAGACGAACTCGGGGTGATTGTTTTTGAACGCAGCGGAAAGCGTCTGACCAGCATTACCGAGCCGGGCAGGACGATATTGGAGATTGCCGAACGCATCCTGCGCGAAGCTGAAAACATGAAACGCGTTGGCGAGGAGTTTGCCGACGGCGAGTCCGGCGCGCTGGTGATCGCTACCACCCATACCCAGGCGCGTTATGCCTTGCCGTCGGTCGTGGCGCGTTTCGTCGAAAAGCACCCGAAGGTGCGCCTGTCGATGCATCAGGGCAGCCCGACGCAGATCGCCGAATGGACGCTGAAGGGCGAAGCCGACATCGCCATCGCCACCGAAGCGCTCGACCAGTATCCGCAGTTGCTGATGCTTCCCTGCTATCAATGGACGCATTGCGTTATTGCGCCCGACGGACACCCGGTGCTCGACGGGCGCCCGCTGTCGCTGGCTGAGCTGGCGCGTTGGCCGTTGATTACCTATGACTCGGCCTTCGCCGGGCGCTCGCGGATCAACGCCGCCTTTGAACGGGCCAAACTGACGCCGAATGTCGTGCTTGCCGCAATCGATGCCGACGTGATCAAGACGTATGTGAGTCTGGGGCTTGGCTTGGGAATCATCGCGCATCAGGCCTACGATGCGACGCGTGATGTGGGGCTTGCGGCGCTTGATGCCGGCCAGTTGTTCGGTTCGAACACCACGCGCATCGGCTTGCGGCGCGGTACGCATGTACGGCGCTTCGAGTACGACTTTATCGAGTTGTTTGCCCCGCAACTGTCCCGCCGCGCCGTCGATATGGCGATGACCGGTCACGGCGATGAGTATCAGCTATGACCCGCGCCGCGCAATGAGGGAGTCTTTGGAACTGAAGGCCGCCCGCAAGCTGCTGGCTTCGGCCGCCGGCGGGATTCCCCTGCTGCATGGCCCGATCAATCGGGTGTTGCAAGGGCTGGGCCTTGAAGTCAGCCGCAAGGAAACGCCGGCACAGAAAATAGACCGGGTGCGCGCCGCTCTTGCGCGTTACGATTCACTCACGCCGCTGAATGTGGCGCGCCAAGGGGAGCGCTCAAGGGCCGGGCGGTGGGTGGCCTCGGTCGCTGACACTTGTCTGTCGGGAATTCGTGGTTGTTTCGGCAAGAGGAAATAGACCTTGAAATTGCTGCACGGGATACTGATCGGCGCTGCGCTGGCTTTTATGCAGCCAAGCGCGTGGGGATTCGAGTCGGTGCGCACGCAGGAAATCAATGAGTGCCGAAGCGGTGAGCTGGCGACATGGGACGATGGACAGGATAAGCCGGCGAGCGGTTTGCCTCTGGCGTTTGTCTATGATCCTGCTGCGGCACCCGACTGGTTTGCGCCGACTGTGGTTGCCGGGCTGGTCAAAAAGGCAGCCGTTGCCTGGTCGCAATGCGGCGTGCCCGTTCAGGTGCTCGGTCTGGCCGGTGGTGCTGAAGAGCGAGCGGGGACGATCCGTATTCAATGGAACGAAAAGGACAGCGGCGGGAATTTCGGGCTGGCAAACCTCGGTCGGCGCACGCTCTCGCTCAGCCCCAAGGCATTCGAACTCCTCAAAACGAGAAACCCGGCGCATGACGCTCGCACGACCCTGCAACTGGTGATTTCACACGAAATGGGGCATTTTTTCGGTTTGCTGGCGCATTCTCGGCGCTGTGTCGACGTTCTTTCGTATTACGACAACGGTCGCGGCGAGAAGTGTTACAGCCGGGACGTTTCACAAATGCGTTTTTTTGCCGAGTATCGCCACGTTCTGCCGACGGCATGCGATATCGAGCGCTGCCGAAAGGTCAATGGTCAGCCGCCCCTGACGGCTGGGCGGCTTGGCATGACGGCGCCGCTCCCGTAATTTCAGCCGGCAGGAAACACGGTCTCGACTTGCAGGCCGCCCAGTTCGCCTGACGTTCCCAGTTTGACTGTCGCGCCATGTAGTTCGGCGATGCGGGCCACGATCGAGAGGCCCAGCCCGTGGCCTTCATGGCCGTTTTCATCGAGCCGCCGAAAGCGCGCCATGGCTTCGGCGCGTTTGGCTTCGGGGATGCCGGGCCCGCTGTCGCTGATGCTCAGGCAGGTGCCGCCGGCGATCGAATTCAGGCGGACACGGACGTTGCCGCCGCGTGGCGTGTAGCTGATGGCGTTATCCACCAGATTGCGCACCAGTACCTGCAACAGTATGGGGGCGCCGTTCAGGTTCACGCTGGCGCGCTCCGCAGGCTCTTCTACAACCTCGACTTCCACCCCTTTGCTGATCGCCGCCGGAATCAGCGTTGCGACGGTTTCGATCAGCAGCGCACGCAGATCGCACGTCTCTTTTTCCGGCAATCCGGCTTGGGCATCAAGGCGGGCGAGGGTCAGCAGCTGATCGAGCAAGTGCGCCGCGCGCCGGCTGCCGGTGACCAGGCTGTCGAGCGCCTGGCGGCGGGTCGCGTCGTCGCTGGCCGCGCTGGCCACTTCGGCGTGCGTCTGTATGACGGCCAGCGGCGTACGTAGCTCATGTGCCGCATCGGCGGTGAACCGCCGTTCGTCTTCCTGGGCGCGGGTCACGCGTTCAAAAAGCAGATTGAGGTGCTCCAGAATGGGCAGGATTTCGCGCGGGGCTGTGCGCAAGACAATCGGCTGCAAGCGCTCTGCTGACTGCGCGCCAATCGAGTCGGCCAGTTGTTCGAGCGGTCGGAACGCCACAATAACGAAAACGCCGAGCGCCAGGCCCAATATGGGCAGACCGAACACGAGCGGCAGCAGGAGGTGCCAGGCGATTTCTTCGCTGACCTGATCGCGGCTGCGCGCGGCATCAGCGACTTGCACGAGATAGCGGTGGCTGGGGTCCCATGCGCTGAAAACGCGCCAGGCTTTTCCTTCGACGTTTGCATTCGAAAAGCCGTCGCTGCTTGCCGAAAGGCGGGCTTCCGGAGCGCCGACCGAATGCGTCAGCAGCCGGGTTTCTCCTTCCCAGATCTGGAAAGCCACTTTCTTGTCGTACCGGTGACGCGGGAGGTGTTCGCCAAGCTCGTCGGCTTCGTCACCAAGAAAAGCAAAAAGCAGCGTTGCCGACTGGCTCAGGTGTGCGTCGAGGAGTTCTTCGGCTTCGTGGCGCGCTTCGCGATAAGCGATCAGGCTGACCGTTGTCCAGGCGAGCGTGACTGCCGCGAGGATGCCGATCAGCAAGCGCAGCCGCAGCGAATAGGCGTTCATTTGCCGGCTTCGGGGATGAGGTAGCCGACACCGCGTACGGTACGGATCAGCTCAGGCGACAGCTTGCGGCGCAGATGGTGGATATGCACCTCGATGGCGTTTGACTCGATTTCGCTTCCCCAGGCATAAAGCCGCTCTTCAATTTGCGCCTTGGTCAGGACGCGACCGGCATGATTGAGCAGTTCGTGCAGCAAATCAAATTCACGCATCGAGAGCTCGACCGGCTGGCCGGACAGGGTGACCTGTCGGCTGGCCGGGTCGAGTCGCAATTCGCCGTGTGTGATCTCCGCTGCCGCACGACCAGCCGTGCGGCGAACCAGCGCACGAAGGCGTGCGGTCAGTTCGCCGAGATTGAAGGGCTTGATCATGTAATCGTCGGCACCGGCGTCGAGGCCGGCAACAACGTCTTGCGGCGTGTCGCGGGCCGTCAGAATCAGCACGGGAAGTGCGTTGCCCGCGCTGCGCAGGGCCTTGAGCACCTCCAGGCCGGACAGGCGGGGCAGTCCGAGGTCGAGAACGAGCGCGGCGAACGGTTCGCTGGCCAGCGCATGGCGCGCGGCGAGACCGTCGCTCACCAGATCAGCCTGCCAGCCTGCCTGACGCAAACCCATCTGGATTCCCTCGCCAAGCAGCCGGTCGTCCTCGACAATCAGAATGCGCATACCTCACCTCACTGCGAGAAAAATCGTTCCGCCAATCAGCGCCAGCAGCGCTAGCGCCACGCTCCAGTACGGTCGCGGGATCGCCAGGTTTGCGCTGCCCTTCTTGAAACCGTGAATCATCGAAGCAACCAGATTCTCATGATGCAGCAGGCTGGTCAGCAACACTGCCGCGACATGAATGCCAACGACCGCCAGCATGATGCTGGCAGCGCCTTCGTGCAGCTCTTCCAGAACATCGCCGCCGAACTCGATGAAGGTCGCCCAGCCCGAGGCGGCGGTCAGCAGCCCAAGGGAAAGCAATGCCAGCACAGCGACGGCTCCTGCCGGATTGTGGCCGGTGTAGTGCAGCGGACGCAAGCGCAGCAGGCCAAGCAGATAGTCTTTGATGGCGCCGGGGCCGCGAACAAATTCGGCAAAGCGGGCGTAGCGGCTGCCGACAAAGCCCCAGATCACGCGGAAGACGATCAGCGCAGCCAGTACGTAGCCGCTGGTGATGTGGATCAATTGCCAGCGCTCGGATTCGCTGCTGAGGTAGGCAATGGCGAATGACAGCGCCAGCGACCAGTGGAAAAGGCGCACTGGCAAATCCCAAACAAGAATCTTGTGACTCTTCTCTTTCATGATCTTCTCCTTAACGACGGTTGGATTTCAGAGAGCCTTCGCCAAAGTCGCCCTGTTCGGCGCGGGTGTGGCAGGCGTTGCATTGGGCGATCGAGGTCGTTTTTTCCGGCAGGCTCAGATTGAGGT
Organism: uncultured Pseudomonadota bacterium; assembly: GCA_903939665.1. Classification (GTDB taxonomy): domain Bacteria; phylum Pseudomonadota; class Gammaproteobacteria; order Burkholderiales; family Rhodocyclaceae; genus CAJBIL01. The sequence goes on from CAJAHZ010000092.1 coordinate 6,385, forward strand.
GTTCTTTGTGAAACCACGTGCTTTCGGTCAGGCGCGGCGTCTTGCCGCTGACGGCGTGTTTGTCGCGGGTGCTCGCCTGCGTCTGCAGCCAGTCGCTGATTTCGCGGTGGGTTTTTGCATCGAGGCTGGCATCGCTGCCAAAATGCTTGCCGAGCCCCTGCATCGTTGTTGCCCACGCCGGGGCGGTGAGCAAGGCGGGCGGGTAGGCCACGTGGCAACTGCCACATTCCGCCACGTAGGCAGGGGAGAGCGTGTAGCGGTGGTCGCCGGCGAAGGCGCTGCCGGCCAACAACAGTGCGGCAAGCGGCAAGAGTCGTGTGGTTTTCATCAGGATGTCCTCCGGTCAGGGTTTAACGGTGAGCAGATAGGTCAGCAGGTCGCCCTTCTCTTCTGCCGTGCATTCGCGTGCCAGCACGTCCTTGCAATTGCGGCGGAACCATTTGTCGACCTTGGCTGCGTCGGTGAAGCGACGCGGGTTGGCCGACGGCGCCAGTGCATCGATCGGCTTCTTCGTCTTGTCATGCGCGCCGGCCTGCGCCGGGTTGCGCGTGTGGCAGGTCGAGCAACTCCAGTCGTTGCCATGTGTGGCGGTGAAGAAAGTCTGGCCGCGCTCGGCGGAGAAAGCCTTGAAGGCGGGGTTGGCCTGGCGTGCTTCAGCGAGCAATGTCGCTTGAAAGTCGACCGGAGTGCGTGCCGGTGCTTGAGCATGCGCTGACGCAACAAGGCTGGCGAGCAGCAAAGCGGCGATGGGGGAAAGTGATTTTGTGACGGTCATTGCTGGCTCCCGTTGTTGACGACGGGGCCAGTATTGATCCGCTGAATTAAGGCTTGCTTAAGTGCTGCACAATTGTTGTTTTTCGGTCGGCGCTTAGACCACGACCGATATTTCTTAAGCTGACCGCACCAGTGTCAGTTTCTATTTGCGTTCAGGCGATCAACGCCCGATATCCTCAATCGCGTCGATCACCATGCTGCTGCCGACTGCGATGAGCAGGATGTCGGAGGCGACGCGTACGTAGCGATGGCCACTCGGCGGAACGGGCAGTCTGATCAGCAGGTCGCGCGGCAAATCGTAGTGCCTGAGGTCGCCGGGCAACGCATGGCCGCGCTGCCACTTCTTTGCCTGCCCGGGTGGCAGGCAGCCATTATTTTTCTTCGCCAATCCCGGTGGGCAATGGCCGGAGCGGAACTGCGTGCCGTAGTAGTCGTTGATGGTTCGACGGTTGTGGTCGTCAAAGCGGATTTCGACGGATCTGCCATGCGTGCTTTCCCGCCGATCGTCTTGCTGGTCGTCGTGCTTGTTACCGTGCTTTCCGTCCTTGCCGCTGCCGGCCCAGGAGGGCTTGTCGGCGATGGCCGGGGCGGCAGCAAGCAGAGCGCCCAAGGCAAGGGCGCAAAGACGAAGCGGAAGCGTGTTTTTTTTAGTCATTATCATTTTCATCAAGAGTTGGGTGTGGGAGAAATCTGCAGCGGCCTTCAATTTGGCCTGCGAGCGGTTGCCAGCCCCAGATAGATTTTATCAAGTTGATCTGGTCGCCGAAGAAATTATCAAAACCGTTCCGCCAGGGACTGATTCCGGGGAGTGCTGCTTTCCGCTTATTCTGCTCTTTTTGTGCATGGGTGGCCATGATGATGACCTCCGGTGCCGCGTTCCGGTCGATTCTGACCCGCGTAGTGTACTTAACGGCTAAACCAGCACTCCGTTGAACCCCACCGGGGAAGTCGGCCGCTGCCGATCGATTCGGAAAGCCTCAAAATCATTGATTCTCAAGTGGTAAACGTCGTATAATCGCCGGCTTTTCCACCTTGCTCCACCGTTCGCATGGCGGGGGGCTTTAACCAAAAGGAGTGTTCATGCGTCATTATGAAATCGTTTTTATCGTCCATCCGGACCAGAGTGAGCAGGTCCCGGCGATGGTCGAG
>CAJAHZ010000093.1 GCA_903939665.1 uncultured Pseudomonadota bacterium
CCATCCTGCAAGGTCTCATCCGACGCAATCGCTACCGGCGCCACCTCGGGCAGCGGCGCAAAAAAACCGTAAGCTTCATCGTTACCGGTACCGTGGTTCACTGAAACCGGCATCACCGGATCGGGAACCTGCGACATATCGAAGAAACCATAAGCATCGTCCTGCTCCGCCGCCGCAATGACAAATGACTTTACCGCGCCGGGCGCGCCATCAAACAGCCCGAAGCTGTCATCGACGACCGGTGCTCCCGCTGCGTCCTCGAACAAGCCGAAGGCGCCTCCGGCATCATCAAGCGCGCCCGATACAAGCTCCTTGATCCGCCAGGCATCATGTTCGGCGATGAAATCAATCGAATCGCCAAAATACTCTGCCGTTTGATCAGTGGTCAGACGCAGGTGCCAAAAACCCGGGCCATCAAGACCGACAGCCGGACGCGCAATCACTTGCAGATCACCGCAAGCGCGCAACTCATCGAGCAGGCCGGGAATGATTGCCGCATCGGCAGCCGCATGGGCGGTGGGAACAAACTCAATATCGTAACTGCGCCGCGCCCGAACGCCGGTCGAGACAGCGCGCTGCAACGCCGGAGCTTCAGGGGCAGAGCCGGGTGCGCGGACGACATCTGAAGCCGCATTGATCGCCGTCGGCAGTTTGTCGGCAGCCAGCTCATTAAGCCGCTTGCAAACCAACGCGACCACCTCAGGCTCAGCGCCTGCGCCACCCTGATGCCCGTCCAGCATGGTCTTCAGAACATCGCCCGCGTCAAGAAAGGCATCGACCATTTCGGCACGCAAGGGTATTTCATGCTTGCGTAAACGATCAAGCAAGGTCTCAAGAATATGCGTGACTTCGGTCAGATCGGTAAAGCCGAATGTGCCGCTACTGCCCTTGATCGAATGCGCCGCGCGGAAAATGGCATTGAGCGCCTCGGTATCGGGCTGCTCGATATTGAGCCCAAGCAGCAAGGACTCCATGGCAGCCAGGTGCTCGCCCGACTCTTCGAAGAAGACCTGGTAAAACTGGGTCATGTCGATCGTCATTGCAGCCCTCTATACGTAAGCAGGTAGAGACCGGATCAACCGATAACCTTGCGCACAACTTCGATCAGCTTCTGCGGATCAAAAGGTTTGACCAGCCAACCGGTCGCGCCGGCACTCCGCCCCTGAGACTTCATCGCGTCGGAAGATTCTGTTGTCAGCATGAGAATTGGCACCGTTTTGTACTGCGCCAGATCGCGCAGGTTGCGGATCAGCGTCAGACCATCCATGCGCGGCATGTTCTGGTCGGTCAGTATCAAATCGGCTTTTTTCGCCTTGGCCTTGTCGAGACCGTCAACGCCATCAACCGCCTCGACGACATCATAACCAGCGCTCTTCAGTGTAAAAGCGACCATTTGCCGGATTGAAGCCGAATCATCAACTGCGAGAATGGTTTTTGCCATTTTGCTTGCCCTCAAGAATTAAAACAGTTCGACTTCACCGCTACTGAAGCTCTCCTGCCGAACCGGGTTGTTTTTCGTATTGTCGTGAAGCTGGTCGAGGCGTGAGCGCGCCAAGCCCAGATGTGCACGCAAGCGATCGGCTTGCTGTGGTGCGAATCCGGAAACGGCGCCGCTCTCGACAACCGACGAAGCGCCCTCGATCTCGCGCATAATGCCGTGCAACTCATCCAGCCGCTTGGAAACATGGCCGATCAGTTGCGTCACCATATCCTGAAATTGCAGCGACGTGACCGCCTGACCGACGTTCCGCTCCATAGCCTCGGCAATCTGCTGAAGCTCCCTGACTGTCTGGCCGGTGCTCGTATTCATATCATCAACATGATGCATCGCGTTCTCGACATCCTGCTTGGATTTCAGCGCGAAGGTCATATCCTGTGCGGCCAGTTTGTTGATCGCCACCTCGGCGTCGCCGATCGACTTCTGCATGCTTCCTACCCGACCGCGAATCTGCTGGCTGAAATGAGCGGTGCGCCCCGACAGGTCGCGCACCTCGTCGGCCACCACGGCAAAGCCCCGCCCCGCCTCACCGGCACGCGCCGCTTCGATCGCCGCATTGAGCGCCAGCAGGTTGGTCTGCTTGGAAATCCCCTCGATCTCGCCAAGCATGCCGAGAATATCGCGCACCTGCGTAGAGATACGGTCGGTCATCTCGACGAGTTCCATGGCGAGCTTCGAGTTCTCGACAACGCTATCGACAAAGATGCGCAGCGTCTCCGAAGTCTGTCGGGTGAAACTGGCGAAATCGGCACCGGCACCGCCCTCACCCGAATTCTGGCTCATCACCTGGAGACCCAGTTCCTGCTGGCGTTTTGACTGATCGGTCATGGCATGAAAACTGGCAACCAGTTTGGCAATGGCTTCGGTCAGAAGTTGTTGCACCCGGATCAGTTCACCACGCGTTGCATCAAACTGCCCGCCGAATTCCTGGCTGCACTTGAGCAATGTTCCGCCGGTCTCGGCGAGCAGCTGCCCGTCGGCATCTGCGGCGGCATTGCTCGCCGGAGCTGCCGGCGACGCATTCGCCGCGAGATTGAGGAGCATCAGCCAGCCTACCCCAAGCGCCAACAAACCGGCGAAGAAGCTGCCGGTCTGCAAAACAGGGGCGATCCATGACAAAAGCACGCCGACGAGGATGGTCCAGCCGACCCCAATTACGTAAAATTTCGTTAGTCCCGGCATAACTCCCTCTCCCGAATTCATCTCTACAGCGCCGCCCGACGGGCGACACTTCAATTCTTGTCGACTTCTCTTGCCTGTGACGCCGGCGCCTCGGCGCCAGCCCTGCCACTGTCCGGTACGACGGTCTGTGCATTCCCGTCTTCCTGCAACATCGCATCTTCGGTTCGCTTGTTGAGCACGACGATACTGATCCGGCGATTCGTCGAACTCAAGGGATCGTTTTTGTCGAATAACACCGTGGAAGACAATCCAACGACGCGCAGTACTTTGAATTCGTCCATACCGCCGATGATCATCTCACGCCGCGATGAATTTGCCCGATTAGCTGAAAGCTCCCAGTTCGAGTAACCTTTTTCGCCGCCGCCAAACTGCGCGGCATCGGTATGACCGGAGAGTGTGATCTTGTTAGGCACGGCATTGAGCGCCTTGCCGATCTCACGCAGGATCACGCGGGAATACGGCTTGAGATCTGCACTGCTCGAGTCGAACATCGGGCGGTTCTTTTCATCAACAATCTGGATGCGCAGGCCCTCGGTCGTGATATCAATCAGCAGCTGATTCTTGAATTGCTTGAGCGCCGGGTCGCTTTCAATCAATTTTTCGATATTTTTTTTCAGCTCGCCGAGCGTCACCTTTTCGCGCTCTTCAAATTCCTTTCGCAAGCGTTCAGCGTTGGTCTCCTTGAGATTGATCGTCTTCTTCTGTGACTCGAGATCGCCATCCTTGACCTGACCCGAACTGCGCGACAAATCCTTGCCGCCGCCTTTCAGGACACTTGAGCTATCACCCGTCCCGGAACCACCCTGTGCGGCAATCTTCAGCGGATTGAGAAAGTAATCGGCGATCCCCTTGAGGTCTCCTTTAGCGGTCGAACCGAGCAGCCACATGAGCAGGAAGAACGCCATCATCGCAGTAACGAAATCGGCATAGGCGATTTTCCACGCCCCGCCATGATGTGCGCCACCTGACTTCTTGATGCGCTTGATGACAATTGGCCGGACATCATCACTCATGCGGTGACTTCCACCTGACGATGCGAATCATGACAAAAAATCATTTCTTCTTGCGGTCCTTCAGTTCGGTCTCAAGTTCAAGGAAGGTCGGGCGATCACCCGAGAACAGCACCTTGCGACCGAACTCAACGGCCACCTGCGGCGCATAGCCGGACATTGAAGCCAACAGCACGACCTTGATCACCTGATAGATCTTCGAACCTTCTCCTGCCTTCTGTTCAAGCAAAGTCGCCACCGGCGCTACGAAGCCATAAGAAATGAGAATACCGAGAAAGGTTCCCACCAGCGCGCCGCCGATCATCTTGCCGAGCACAGCGGGCGGTTCGCCGACCGAGCCCATGACGTTCACCACGCCCATCACCGCCACCACGATACCGAAGGCCGGTACGGCGTCGGCCATCTTGGACATGACATGGCCGGGCACTTCCACCTCATGATGATGCGTCTCGATTTCGATATCCATCAAGTTTTCGATTTCAAGCGCATTGAGATTGCCGCCAACCATCATGCGCAGATAATCGGTAATGAACTCCATCACGTGATGGTCGCTCGAAATCGACGGATACTTGCTGAAAACAGGGCTCTGTTCCGGGCTTTCGACGTCGGATTCGATCGACATCAACCCCTCCTTGCGCACCTTGGCCAGCACTTCAAACAGCATGGCCAACAGGTCAACATAAGCGGCCTTGTTGAACTTCGTTCCTTTGAAGATGCTTGGGAGTGCGCCAATCGTCGCCTTGATGATTTTGATGTCATTACCGGCGACAAAGCCGCCAAGCGTCAGGCCGACGATGGCGATGTATTCGAGGGGCACCCACAAAGCAGCCAGGCTGCCGTGCACAGCATAAGTACCCAGCGCCGAGCCGAGAATAATGACGTAACCGATGATCAGAAACATTCAACCCCTCCCCAGGCTGTGTCGCACAGGCGCCAGCCCTGAGTTTCCTTATTGACCCACATTGTAGCCAGATGCAATGACGCGCAGAGAAAAAATATTCGCACCGCTGCGTTCAATCAAACCGCTCGACAACCATCGTCCGGCCACTAATTTTCGCTTGGTACATTCCTTCATCCGCCGCCTTGATCAGCATCCCGGTATTGACCATGTCGGCACTGCGTGTCGCCACCCCGATACTGACACCGCAGCGCACCAGCCCGCGCGGCGTATCGATGACCATCGCATCGACCGCCTGCAGCAGACGCTCGGCGCACAAACGAACGGACTGAATATCACTGTCCGGGCAGATAACAAGAAACTCGTCACCACCGACGCGGCAAATCACATCGTGCGAACGCAGCGTTTTCTTGAGCACGCTTGCAACACCCACCAGCACCTTGTCACCAACATCATGCCCATAGGTGTCGTTTATCCGCTTGAAATTATCGAGGTCAATCATCATGCAGGACATCTGCCGACCACTCCGGCTGCTGGCGGCCCAGTCCGTTTCGATGCGATCCATCGCATAACGGCGATTATGAAAGCCGGTCAATTCATCGGTAACCGAAGCTTCGTGCAAGCGCCGATTGCTGACGGCCAATTCGGCGGCAAAGTGTTTCATTTGCTCATGGTCCTGCTGCACCTCCTCCTGCAACTGGAACATCCGACTGGCGGTGCGCAAGCGCGCCGCCAGTACCCCGACGTTAACCGGCGTGCTAAGGCAATCATCGACGCCCGCAGCGAACGCCTCAAGCTGACGAGCTTCATCTTCCTGCGCACCAAGGATCAGGACCAGCATGCCGCGCCCCAGCTTGGTATCGCGCAGCGCGTAGGTCAATTGAATGCCATCCAACTCAGGCATCTGCCAGTCGGCGATCAGTATCCTCGGCTGTACAACGAGGGCGAGTTCAAGTGCCATCTCACCGTTATCCGCAATAAAAACCTGATAACCAAGACCGAGCAGCAAATCCTGCAGCGCCTTGCGCTCGTTCGACGCTTCGCCAGCCAGCAGCACGCGAAAAGAGGATCCCGACGGCGAACCCTCGTCACCCACCGCGCTTTGCTCTGGATGCAACAGCCGGGCAAAGGCCGGGACCGGCTCCGGGCTGTCAAGCTGCAGGAGCATGGCCCATTCACGCCAGTCGCGGACAACGCCATCGACGATATTTTCAAGCACCTCCGGCTCGAATTTGAGGACCGCTGCGCACTCGGTCAGCGCGGTCATCAAACTCAGACGTGCATCGGGGGCGGCCAAGCAGACATCGCTCACCGCATCGGCCAGACGAACCGCGCCAAGCAGACGCTCGCTGCGTGAATCAGGCAAAAAATTACCGCGCTCTGGACTGCGACGAAAGTAGAGAGGCTCCAGAAGAACGGCCGGAAAACCCCAATCGCTCAGCATCGCTGCCGTCAAATCATCGTGGTGAAGCGCGAAAGCATCGACCTCTGCGGCGCGCAACAAGGCGTCACTCTCGGCAGAAGAGGTTTCGCCGCTGCCGAGTTTGGCCAGCAGGCCGGCGTACTCCTCGGGATGAACGGTCGCCAGCGCCAGCTTGCCTATTTCGGCAAGCAAACCGCAACAGAATGCCTCTTCGGGGTTCGCCCCGCGAGTACGGCGGATGATTGACTGGAGCGCCAGCGCGTTGACGATGGCGCGCGTCCAGAACGCGGGGTAGTCAAAGTTGGCGCAAGCCCCCCCTCGATAACTCGAGACCAGGGAGAAACCAAGGGCCAGATTGCGCACAACGGTCAAGCCGAGCACATTGACCGCATCGTGCACCGAAGCGATTGGTCGGCCACTTTCGCGCCCGGTGATGTTAGCAGTCTTCAACAGACGTCCGACAAACGCGGGATCAGACTTGATCGCCTGCTCAAGCTGGCTACCGCTGACATCGTCCTTTTGGGCCAGACGAACAATCGCAAGTGCCGCACCTTTGGGGGAAGGCAACTCGCCAGTCGCCTTCAACTGCTCGAATTTTTTTAGGTCAATTTCCATAGGAAGCGTGCCGGGCGAGTTCTATTTGGTTTCTTGAAGATTATGGCCCTCAGGGCGGCTACTGGCAATCGCAAAACGAAACGAAAATATTGCGTATCGAAACCACACGGCGCAGCAGGCATGCGCGCTGAAGATCGTTTAGAATCGGTCGATCATTGATCGCCGCACCTTATGACCCACAAAATGAACTACTGCAATCAGTGCGGTTCACCGCTCGATCTCCGCGTCCCGGAAGGTGACAGCGTGCCGCGCCACGTCTGCCAGGACTGCGGCATGATCCACTACCTCAATCCGAAGCTGGTCGTTGGCTGCATCCCTGAATGGGAAGGCCAGATTCTGCTTTGCCGCCGCGCCATCGAGCCGCGCCGTGGCCTGTGGACGCTGCCGGCCGGCTTTATGGAAAACGGTGAAACAACCGCGCAGGGCGCGATGCGTGAAACGCTTGAAGAAGCCTGCGCACGTGTCGAGCTCGGGGCGCTTTTTTCCCTGGTCAATGTGCCGCACATCAATCAGGTTCATCTGTTCTACCGTAGCAGGCTAATCGACACCCGATTTGCCCCAGGCGTCGAGAGCCTCGAAACAGCATTGTTCGCCGAACCCGAGATCCCCTGGAAGGAACTCGCTTTCCGCAGCGTCACGCTCTGCCTGAAAGCTTACTTTGCCGATCGAGCCGCGGGCCGTTTCACTTTTCACGAAGACGACCTGCTGCCGCAGGCAGGCTACTGATTGCCCTCAAGGCTGAACTGCACCGGCAATAGAATCCGCAAATCCCGGCCCTTCAGGCTCTCCGGCACACCCGTTGCACGCGCCGCCTGAGCCATCATTTCCTGCGCCTGCAGATCCAGCGCAAGATGGCCGCTGGAGCGGACAAGCGTCAACTCAGGCTCGGGCATGCGTGCGCTGAAAATCAGTGCGATTTCAGCCGTCCCTTCCAAGCCACGCTCCCTGGCAACGCTCGGATAGCGCTTGAAGCTGCGGGCAGCAACAGCCAGCGAAATACGATATTGGCGCAAATCGTCCGCATTGACGGCATCACGCGGCAACGCCGGTGCGCTGGGCGCATCGGTGGCCGCTGAGCTTGCCGGAACGGCCTCTGCCGGATCTCCTCGCACGTACGTTGTCGGCAAGACATCCCTGGCCGCCAACACCAACGGCTCGGCGACTAGCGGATGCGTGCTCGGAGCGTTCTTCTTCGGCACGCCTGGTGAGCGTGGGAAAGGCACCGTCAACGGCGCTGTAGCGGTCGGCGTTTTCAAGCCGGGGGACGCGACCGACCGGTTGGCGCCGCCGCTCAATACGACTTTTATCGCCGCAGCCGGTGCATCAAAGCGCGCCGAAAGCAGAGTCCCCAGCCCAAGCAGAGACATCGCATGAACCAACAGCGACAGGATGAGCGCGTGCAACAAACAGCGGCGAGAGGAGTCCAATTGTGTGTCGATTGCAGGCGATCTGTCGTTTGTGCGAAATGACAAGAATAGCGTACGCGCTGTTGCCGTGCGCTTGGAAAGCCATAACGGCTCTGTTACTCTTATCCAGCTTATTGATTAATTGCAACAAACGCTGATCAAGCATTTGCACAGACTTTGTACCTAGGCCGCAAATCTGAGCTCCCCGCCGGGTTTGCCTGGAGCGAGGGTGTTCATTGAAGATGACCGACTTACCCGATACTCGAACCGAGAGACCGCTAATCCTCGCGGTCGATGTGACAGGCGCGCCGCACGGCTGGATATCCTGGCAGAGCGCGCTGATTTATCAGGCTGCCGGACGCGTTGACCGTGGCTTGGGCGAGATCAGTTTTACTTTTCATGGCGGTCAGTCACGCCTGACGGGAAGGCGCTCTGAACTGACCATCAGCAGCATTGTCGCGCTGCGCGGCCGCAATCCGCGCGGCTGGGAACCTCATCCACCAGCCCTGACCAACACGCTGCTCTTCCAGCGCGATCGGTATTTGTGTGGCTACTGCGGCGCCCGCAAGCATCCCAACGCACTGACGCGTGACCACATCACACCGATTTCGCGTGGCGGACGGGACGTCTGGAAAAATGTTGTCACCGCCTGCAAACCCTGTAACCAGAAGAAGGGGGCCATGAGCCCGGAACACGCCGGCATGATGATGCTCTACGTGCCTTACGTTCCATCGCTGTACGAGGGATTGATCCTGCGCAACCGGCGGATTCTTGCCGATCAGATGGAGTTTCTGGTCAGCCTGTTGCCCGAGGATTCCCGCCTGATTTCAGCAAGCAGTTGAATGGTCGCCGCGCCCTGCCTTGCGACGAAGTGGTCAGGGTTTTGGTGCGGCTGCCTTGTCTGATCGGCGGCCGCTGTCAGGATGAAGATCGATAGCACCTGCTGCCTTGACTGCAGACGGCAATTGCAGTGTGGATTGCTGGTCAATTACCCAGTCCCCCGTCAAGCGCCACTCACCCTTGTCGTCTTCAAGCGCGACGTGCCAGCGCCCTCTCAATGGCGAATTCAGCTTGCCCGAGTAGAAGCCCGTGCCGTCAGCCCGCAAGACAATGCTCTGGTCCAACCCACCGCGCGTCGGGTGAGTGATGCGCAAACTGAGTACCGGAGGGAGAACAGTTGCCACCTTGGCACGCAGAAACACCCGCAGCAATGCACCGTCGTCACCGCGCACAAGGTCGGCTTGCAAACCCAGCGCATCGGCATGCTGATTGCGTACCGAGACCTGATTCACGGCGAGACCCTGTTTGTAGTAATCGTCGGCCACCAGTCCGTCGCTCGTACTGAACGCCACATAGGCGGTGATGATGCTGGCCACCACCACGGTTGCCGGGCCGGCGATGATAATCCAGGGCCACGTTTGGCGATACCAGGGCCGAGCGGTCTCGTCCTTGCGCTGCTGCATCGGATTAAGCGCGCTCATGGCAGGAAGAACGAAGCTTTTTCGCGAACCACGATTTTCTCGTGATTCTGCGCTTTGACTTCGAAAAATATCTGGTTTGAGCCCTTCTTGCCGGTACCTGCGTCGACGCGCGCCGAAAGCAGCACTGTCCTGGCCGAAGAAGGCGGCACCTCAACGATACGCTCGCCAACGATATCGATCCCCTCGATACCGCTAACGCTGATCGCATAGCGATGCGCCAACTCATCGGGATTCGATATATGCAGGTTATAGACATTCTCGATGCGTCCGTCATCGACCTCACGGGCCAACACAGATCGATCGCGGACGATATCAACCTTGAGCGGGATGCGCGTCGCCAAGCTCCACACCGTGGCGACAATGATGGCCAGCAGCACGGTTGTATAGAGGACGGTTCGTGGCCGCATCAGGTGCGCCAGAATATCGTGCGCCGTGTAGCGTTTGACCAGCGCATTTTCGGTCGAATAGCGGATCAGACCGCGCGGCGTGCCGACCTTGTCCATCACATCGTCGCAGGCGTCGATGCAGGCGGCACAGGCGATGCACTCCATCTGCAGGCCATTGCGAATATCGATGCCGGTCGGGCAGACCTGGACGCAAATACCGCAGTCGATACAGTCGCCGAGCGAGGCGGCATTCGGATCGGCTTTTTTCTTGCGCGGCCCGCGTGGTTCGCCACGCTCCGGGTCATAAGTAATGATCAGCGTATCCGGGTCGAACATGACGCCCTGAAAACGGGCGTAGGGGCACATGTATTTGCACACCTGTTCCCGCAGGAAGCCAGCCTGCATGTACAAGAAACCGGCATAAAAGAATACCCAGAACAGTTCCCAGGAACCGAGCGAAAAATCCAGCGAAAGGCTGACGAGCTCCTTGATTGGCGTGAAGTAGCCGACGAAGGTAAATCCCGACCACAACGCGACCAGCAGCCAAAGAGAATGCTTGACCACCTTCAGACGCAGTTTGCGCGGACTCATGGCTTGCGCATCGAGCTTCATGCGCGCCGGGCGCTCGCCCTCGATCTTGCGCTCGATCCACATCAGCAATTCGGTGTAGACGGTCTGCGGGCAGGCATAGCCACAGAAAAGCCGACCGCCAACAGCGGTCACCAGAAACAGGGCGTAGGCAGAAATGACCAGCAGGATCGCCAGGTAGATCACATCCTGCGGCCAGAAGGCCATGCCAAAAACATAGAATTTGCGTTCAACGATGTGAAAAAGGACCGCCTGCCGACCGTTCCAGTCAATCCAGCACAGCCCATAGAACAGCGCTTGGGTAAAGAAAACCATTGCCCAGCGCCAATTGTCGAAAACGCCGGAAACACTGCGGGCGTAAACTTTCTTATGCTTTTCAAACAAACCGTCGGTATTGATCGGAATCGGCTTGCCGGTTTTTCCGGCCGGTAAGTTCATTAGAATCAGCCCTAAACTATTTAAGCAGTTAATTGAACTCTAATATTTAATGATGTGCCACGCATAATTCTGACACAGATCGGTGAGCGTTTATCTGAGGGGGAAATCCGTCAAGAAAAAAGCATGCGGCGCTACGTAGCGCCGCATGCTTTGACTGCGCTTATTTCTTCTCAGCGGTCGTACTCAGGCTGAGCACGTAGGCGGTGAGCAGATGAATCTTTGCCTCGCCGAGGAACTCCTTCCAGGCCGGCATCACATTGCTGCGACCCTTGGTGATGGTTTCAACAATCGTCGCTTCCGAACTGCCATAGAGCCAGACCTTGTCAGACAGGTTTGGCGCGCCCATCGCGGTCATTCCCTTGCCTTCCGGGCCGTGACAGGCAATACAAACCTGCTCGTAGCGAACCTTGCCTTTGCCTGCCAGTTCGGCGTTGTTGCTCATACCGGACATCGAACGCACGTAGTTGGCAATTTCCTTCGCGCCCGCTTCGCCGCCAACCGCCTCAGGGTTGCCGCCATAGGCCGGCATCATGCCAGTACGGCCATTGCTGATCGTTTCGACCACCGCTTCCGGTTCGCCACCCCACAGCCAATCACTGTCGGCCAGGTTCGGGAAACCCTTGGAACCGCGGGCATCCGAGCCGTGACACTGCACGCAATACGTCAGGTAAAGCCGTTTGCCGATCTCGACGCCCTCCTTGTCTGCCGCAACAGCCTTGAGGTCCATCTTCAGGTACTTGTCGAACAGCGGCTTGACCTGAGCGTCGACTTTTTCGACTTCAGCCTTGTGCTGGCCGGCGGAAGACCAGTTCAACAGCCCCTGGTAGCTGCCCAGCGTCGGATACAGCACGGCATAAACCAGCGAAAAAGCAACGGTCAGGTAGAACAGCCAACTCCACCACTTTGGCAGTGGGTTGTTGAGTTCTTCGAGATCCTCGTCCCACACATGCCCGGTGGTGGCAACCTTGCCCTCCGCTGGCTTGTGGAGACTTTGCGACCAGAGGAAGACGGCGCAGGCGATGACGCTCACCAACACGATCAGGATGACGTACCAGTTCCAAAACTCATTCACAAAATCGCTCATGATGCATTCCTTTGTTCGTTGCGGGGCAGACCGCACTCGACGCGATCTGCCTCCTCATCCGCGAACGGCAGATTGGCAGCTTGCTCGAAGCGTTCCTTGTTGCCTTTCACGCCGAAAGCCCACCAGACGATGCCGAGAAAAGTCAGCAAAGATACTACCGTCATGAGGGATCGCAGGTCGTTGATGTCCATGATTTACTTCGCGCCTTTCAGCTCGAGCCCCATCCCCTGCAAGTAGGCGATAAGCGCATCAAGCTCGGTCTTGCCTTCAAGCATTTTGGCTGCGCCATCGATTTCCGCATCGGTGTAAGGCACCCCAACCTTGCGCAGACCGCGCATTTTGGCTGCCACACCGGCCGCATCGGCCGGCGCATTTTCAAGGAAGGCAAAGGCCGGCATATTGGACTCGGGAACCACGTCACGCGGGTTGATCAGGTGCACGCGCTGCCACTCGTCGGAGTACCGACCGCCGACCCGGTGCAGATCCGGCCCGGTGCGCTTGGACCCCCACTGGAACGGGTGGTCATAAACGAACTCGCCAGCGACCGAGTAGTGGCCGTAGCGCTCGGTCTCGGCGCGGAATGGGCGGATCATCTGCGAGTGGCAGTTATAGCAACCCTCGCGAACATAGATGTCGCGCCCGGTCAGGCGAACCGGATCGTAAGGCTTGAGGCCAGCGACAGGCGTCGTGGTCGACTTCTGGAAAAACAGAGGAACGATTTCGAGCAGGCCGCCGACACTGACCACCAGCAGGGTCAGAACTACCATCAGCCAGACGTTGCGTTCAATTGCATCGTGCGTAAGTTTCATTTTTTTCTCCCTGTTAGGCGTGATGACCAGCCGGCAATAACACCGGCGCATCAACGAGCTTGCCACCGGCAATCGTCTTGAACATGTTGTAAGCCATGATCAGCATGCCGGACAGGAAGAGCAGACCACCGAGGAAACGGATCGCCCAGAAAGGATACGAACCCTTGACCGCTTCAACAAAACTATAGGTCAGTGTGCCGTCGTCATTAACCGCGCGCCACATCAGGCCCTGCATGACGCCGGCGATCCACATCGAAGCAATGTAAAGAACGACACCGATCGTCGCCACCCAGAAGTGCACCGTGATCAGCTTGATGCTGTGCATTTCAGGCTTGCCAAACAGGCGCGGCAGCAGGTAGTAGATCGAGCCGATCGAAATCATCGCGACCCAGCCCAGCGCGCCAGAGTGCACGTGGCCGACCGTCCAGTCGGTGTAATGCGACAGGGCATTGACCGTCTTGATCGCCATCATCGGGCCTTCGAAGGTCGACATGCCGTAGAAGGA
>CAJAHZ010000094.1 GCA_903939665.1 uncultured Pseudomonadota bacterium
CCACAATCGGCACAGGCGGACGAAATGGCGGCAATCGAATTCGAAGCGCCGCTGGAGCCCTACGCCGCCGTAGTCGACGTCGCAGAAATGGATTTCGACTTTTCGTCATCGACCGAGCAAGCTATCTCCGTCGACGAAAAAAAAGTAGAAATTTCCACTGAGTCGCCCCCCGTCCCCTTCCCGCCTGCCGACGCGCCGACCGACTCCCGCGTTTCGGTTTCGCCGACGCTCGCCGATATTTTCCTTGAAGAAGCGCGTGTCCATCTGGCCACGCTACAGCGCGAGTTTTCACTGCTTGAGACCGATGTCGAAGCACCAACCCCGCACGAGATGTACCGTGCCGCTCATACCCTGGCCGGAACCGCCGGAACGGTGGGGCAAACTGAAATCAATCGCCTTGGCCTGTCTTTTGAACATGCGCTGTTACGGCGGGATCATGCAAGCCATCCCGGCAGCTTGGAAGCGTTGATCGTTGTTCGGCAAACCATCGCCGAACTCGAATTGATGCTTGCGACGGTCGCCGAGGCACGCAGCCCGGAAGCCTCACCGCGACTGATCGACGCCCTCGACAACCTCTATCCAACCGCATTGGCCGAACCGGCAGCGGCTCCAACGGCACCCGAGACACTCCCCGAAATTGAGCCGTCCAAGCCTGCGCCAGCCGCGTTCACCATCGAAGCGCCGCAAGTACAGGACGAACTCGACGACCAGTTACTGCCGATCTTTCTGGAAGAAGCCGTCGACCTGAATGAAGGCATCACCACGCAGCTCAGAGCCTGGCGCGGTAATCCTTCTGATGTCGAAATTCCCCGCACGCTTGCCCGCCTGCTGCATACCATGAAGGGCAGCGCGCGGATGGTCGGCGCGATGAATCTCGGCGAATTTACGCACGCAATTGAAGAACGGATCGAGGCAGCTCACCGCACCGGCATTGCACCACTTGATCTGATCGACGAAATCGACACCGCCTACGACGCTGTTATCCAGATGGTCGAGCGTCTGCAGCACGGAGAGACGACCGAAGTACCCGAGCCTGCTCTGGATACAGCAGCCGATGCCGGCGAAATTGCCGAGGCACCGGTCACTCAGAAGGCCGACCTTGCGCCTGCCACAAATCGTCGTGAAGACAACCGGCTGCATGCCGAAAGTGATACTGCAGAAGTCGAATCCGGCGCGCAACGCGCGATGCTGCGGGTTCGTGCTGACCTGATCGACCGCTTGGTTAACGAGGCTGGCGAATTGTCGATCGCCCGCGCACGGATCGAAGGCGAAATGCGCGGCCTCAAGGAATCGCTGCTCGACTTGACAGAAAACGTGATCCGTCTGCGTCGCCAGCTACGCGACATTGAAATTCAGGCCGAATCGCAAATGCAGTCACGAACGGCCATCGCCGACGAGCGCCATGCCGGTTTCGATCCGCTTGAAATCGACCGCTTTACGCGCTTCCAGGAACTGACGCGGATGATGGCCGAATCAGTAAACGACGTTGCCACGGTTCAACAAAACCTGTTCAAGAATCTGGACGACGCCAACGCCGCCATCCTTGCGCAAGCGCGCCTGAACCGCGAAGTGCAACAGGAACTGATGAGCGTCCGCATGGTGCCTTTTGGCAGCGTCTCGGATCGTCTCTACCGCATCGTTCGCCAAACCGGCAAAGAACTCGGCAAGCGCGCCAACCTCGAAATTCGCGGCGGTCAGGTCGAAATCGACCGCAGCGTGCTGGACAAGATGGGCGCCCCACTCGAACACCTGCTGCGCAACGCGATTGCTCACGGGCTGGAAAATCGCGAGACCCGCCTTGCTTTGAACAAAGAAGAAATCGGCGAAATCGGCCTGACGCTGGTGCAGGAAGGCAACGAAATCATCCTGACGTTCACCGATGACGGCGCGGGCCTCGACTTTGAGCGAATTCGTGCGCGCGGCATCGCTGCCGGCTTGCTGGGTTCCGAGGAGGAAGCCAGCAGTGATCGGCTGGTTGATTTGATTTTCACGCCGGGCTTCTCAACAGCATCCGAACTTTCACAAGTTTCCGGTCGCGGCGTCGGCATGGACGTTGTAAAAACCGAAGTGACCGGCCTTGGCGGACGCATCGAGGTTGTTTCAACGCCGGGACAGGGCACCTCCTTCCGTCTCTACATTCCGCTGACGCTTGCCGTTACCCAGGCCGTGCTGGTGCGAACCGGCACCCGGATGTACGCCATTCCCTCGG
>CAJAHZ010000095.1 GCA_903939665.1 uncultured Pseudomonadota bacterium
AACTCTTTCATATGGCTTTGGGCTGACAGCCGCAAGGCATTGATGCTGGTTTTTTGCGGTCGCAGCAGGGTCAGATCGACGATGAAATACAGAACAGCGGCAAGCGCCACAACGGCCAGCAGGCGTTCGCGCATGCGCAGCCGGGCAAACTTGTCTAGCGTCACATTCAGCAAAGTCATGGCTTCGGTGCGCATAAGTCAGTACAGCTTGAAGGACACGGCGGTCAGCAGGGGGTTCAAATCCCCCGGCTTGCCCGCAGTCAGGGGAGAAATTTCCAGCGCGGTGAATTGCACGCCATCCCCGGCAAAGAGGTCATTCAGCCGCCGGGCGTAGCGCAGCACCGATTCCTTGTGCAGGGCATGGCCGCTGATGCGAACGGTTTTACCCGTCTTTTCGACCGTGACGCCGGTCAGCCACAGCCCGTCTTCAGTCACTGTCGCGAGCAGGGAAAAATACCCGGCATAGCCTTGCTGGCTACCCAGATCACCTGCCTGGGCCAGCAGTTTCTGCGCCGCGTCCGCCTCCGGTTTGAGCGCGGCAATTTCTGCGCCGAGGTCGGCTCCCTGCGGCTGCATAAGCGCCTGCAGCCTGGCCTGTGTTTGCTGCAACTGCAGCGCACTTGCCGCTTGAGTCTCCCTCGCCGCGGCAAGCTCCGCTTGGCGCATGCCCCACACACCCAGCAGCACCAGCAGAAGCAGTCCCAGGGCCGCCGAAGCCACCCACACGGACTTGAGGCCGATTTTCTTCGATACCAGGAGATTGATTTGCTGGCTCATGCTGCTTTCTTCATAAATCGCAGCGCCGCGCCGAGCGCAAAGAAATAGGGCGCCTGGTTTTCCTTCCGTGCCAGTTCCGGCGTCTCGGAAAAGTCGAAGAGGCTGCCAAGATCAAGTGTCTCTACAGGCACTTGTATGTGTTGTGCAATGAAGTCGGCTAGCATCTTCTGATGGTCACGTTCAGCCACCAGTTGCTCTGCGATGGCGCGCAACTGATCGAAAGGAACGGGTTTGGGTAGAACCGGGATGCCATCGGGTACGCCGCCGCGCCTGACAATTTCCTCCGCGTCCAGGCCACTCACTACCACGATGGCCATTCCCGCCAGTTCGGGTGCATTGCTGATCGTTTTCAACATCCGGAAACCGTCCATACCCAGCATCTGCAAGTCTGCAATCAGCAGGTCAGGCTTTGCATGACCCATGCGGATCAGTTCCTCGTAGCCGTCATTGACGTCACGGGCGGTGCGGACATGAGGCTGCATCGGCCAGTTGCAAAGCTTGAGCTCGTAGAGTTGGCGCAAGTCGGCATCGTCTTCGACCACCAGTATGCTGAAGGGTGCGGGCGACGGACCGTTGGGCATCGGCGCCAACAGGATACGGTCGATGTTGATGAATTGCAGATTACGGCCGATGTAGTCCAGTGAGCGCTGAAGCTGCAGTACAACCCGTTCGCACGCCCGGCGTATGGCGTCGGCATCAGCGAGGGGATCGACCAGCAGTGGCTCTTCGACGAAACGGTCAAAATACAACTCGCCGTTGAAGGTGATGGTGAAGTGCACCCCCCGCTTGCCGATCGAAAGCAGGCCTGCCCCTTCCCCCGGCTTTTCAGCCAGCGCCGCGATATTGCGTTGCGCTGTCTCGCGCACATCGATCGCCTGCAAGGAAAGCCTGGCCTGCCTGAATAGATCGTTGTACCGCGCGACGACATCGCTCTTCGCCGTCACGACGTAAATGTTGGCGGCGCGATTCGGCAACCGCGTTGCCGTGGGAATTTTCATCACGGCGATGTTGGCCTCGCCCACCGGATAGTCGATCAGGGTGCCGATCGTCCAGCGCACGCTCTGTTCCAGTTCGTCGGGCAGCACCATGGGTTCTTCAACCACCAGCAGGGTGTATGCCTTGCGCTCGAGCGGCAATGTCCAGCGACATCCGGCCACAGAAATCTTGCCGGCCAGCTCGGCCAGGGTGTTGGCATCGAGCTGCCTGCCCGGCATGGCGCCGTACTTGAGCACCCGAGGCTTGCCGCCGGACGTATGCGGCGGCAGTACGCTGACGCCGTACAGGCCATCACCTGCGGCATCGACCGCGGTCCAGCCGGTGTCCGTTTTCTTTTCTAGCCAGCCCAGCATGGTCGGATCTCGAGAGAAGTTTTTTTCATAGCCGTCGCGAATTGAAACAACACAAGCACAACATCAATTCGCCGGACGAACTCAAACCTCGTCGCGCAGCAGACCGGTTG
>CAJAHZ010000096.1 GCA_903939665.1 uncultured Pseudomonadota bacterium
CAGATTCAATCCCCATAGCACCCCCGCCAACGCGCTGGTTTAGCACAACAGGATTTTTAGCCTACCGGTCGCGGCGGGCGGTGCTGCGCCACTTATCAACCACAGTGCGCCGCGTCCGCCAAGCTAAAAACCCTCTGCCTTATGTAAAGCTTTCCATAAAGGCAGCACTCAGCCACTGATGTACGCGGGTCGCTGGTTCGTTCGCGGTTTTTCGGGCGCCGCGCGGGTGATCGACCAAGCGCCATCATCCGAGCGGATGACGGCGCGGATGCGTCTTGAAGCGCTAAAAATAACGGCTGGCGAGCAGCGCGGCGAGCAGGGCGATAATCAGCCCGAGCAGCCGGTTTTGCTGGCGTTGTGCGTTGGCGATGGCGGCCAGCAGCGGCGTCGAATCAGGGGTGGGGGGCTGCGCCAGCGCCTGATGTATCAGCCGCGGCAGTTGCGGCAGCGTGCGCGCCCAATACGGTGCTTCGCGCTCAAGCCCCTTTTTGAATGCGCGCGCGCCGAGTTGTTCGCCCATCCAGCGTTCGAGGAAAGGCTTGGCTGTTTTCCACAGGTCGAGGTTGGGGTCGAGCTGGCGACCGAGGCCTTCGATGTTGAGCAGCGTCTTTTGCAGCATCACGAGTTGCGGCTGGATCTCGACGTTGAAGCGGCGTGAGGTCTGGAACAGGCGCAGCAGGACGCGGCCAAATGAAATCTCGTGCAGCGGGCGGTCGAAAATCGGTTCGCAGACGGCGCGAATCGCCGCTTCGAACTCGTCGACGCGCGTATCGGCAGGCGCCCAGCCGGCTTCAATGTGGGCCAGTGCAACGCGTTTGTAGTCGCGCTGGAAGAAGGCGAGGAAATTCTGCGCCAGATAGTTTTTGTCTACGTCGGTCAGCGTGCCGACGATGCCAAAATCGAGCGCGATGTAGCTGCCGTGATGTGCCGGGTCGGTGGCGACGAAGATGTTGCCCGGATGCATGTCGGCGTGGAAAAAACCGTCGCGAAAGACCTGCGTGAAGAAAATTTCGACGCCCGCACGCGACAGCGCGGCCATGTCGATCCCCGCCGCCACCAGCGCGTCGGTCTGGCTGATCGGGATGCCGTGCATGCGCTCCATGACCATGACGGTCGTCCTGCACATGTCCCAATGGACTTCCGGCACCTGCAGCAGCTTCGATCCGGAAAAATTGCGGCGCAGTTGCGAACAGTTGGCCGCTTCGCGCATCAGGTCGAGTTCGTCGTTGAGATATTTGGCAAACTCGGCGACCACCTCGCGCGGTTTCAGGCGCTTGCCGTCGGACCAGACTCTTTCCAGCAGGCCAGCCAGCAGGTCAAGCAGCGCCAGATCGTGCGCGATGACGCTGTTCATGTCGGGGCGCAGGATCTTGACGGCGACTTCCTGACCGCCGTCCTCCGGGCGCAGCCGGGCAAAATGCACCTGGGCAATCGATGCGCTGGCAATCGGGATCGCATCGAATTCCGCAAAAACCTCGTGCGCGGGGCGGCCATAGGCTTTCTCGATTTGCAACAGCGCGAGGTCGGAGGAGAACGGCGGCACCTGATCCTGCAGCTTGGCCAACTCGTCGGCGATATCGGTCGGCAACAGATCGCGGCGGGTCGACAGCACTTGACCGAACTTGACGAAAATCGGCCCCAGTGCCTCCAGCGCCAGCCGCAGGCGAACTGCGGAGGGCGTATCGAAACGCCGCCAGAAATGGAAAAGGCGCGACAAAGCCGCCAGCCGACCGCTCGGCTCGTGTTCGAGAATCATCTCGTCAAGGCCGTAGCGGCTTGAAATGCGGAGAATTTTGGCGAGGCGGAAGAGGCGCATTAGCGGTTGAGCGGCAGGGCCGCCGCGTTGGTTGAAAGCAGGGAAGCGAGAGTTTATCCCGAATCCGTGAATTCGCGTCTGCGACGAAGCGTCCTGCCCTGGCATCGCCTTGCCAAGGGGGACAGGCAAGCAGCCCCTTGCTGCGCATCGTATAATCGCTCTTTGCTCAAATTCCACAGACCAAGCACCCCATGAGTCACGACATTAAATCCCACCTTGCCGACCTGATGCGCGCTGCGTTAGCCAGCGTTGCCCCGGCTGAATCGGCGACGCCGATCGTTATCGAACGCCCGAAGCAGGCGTCGCATGGCGACTTTTCCTGCAACCTGGCGATGCAGCTGGCGCGCTCGATGAAGCGCAATCCGCGCGAACTGGCGCAACTGCTGCTTTCCGAGCTGCCGAAGTCGCCGCTGGTCAGCAAGGCGGAAATCGCCGGTGCCGGCTTCATCAATTTCCATGTGCCGCCGGCGGCCAAGCTTGGCGTGCTGCGCGACATTCTGGCGCAGGGCGAGGCTTTTGGCCGCTCAGCCGCCGGGGGAAACAAAAAGGTGCAGGTCGAGTTCGTTTCGGCCAACCCGACCGGCCCCCTGCACGTCGGGCACGGTCGTGGCGCGGCGTACGGCGCCAGCCTTTCCAGTCTGCTGGCTTTCGCCGGCTGGGATGTGACGCGTGAATACTATGTGAACGATGCCGGGCGGCAGATGGATATTCTCAGCCTGTCGGCATGGTTGCGCTACCTTGATCTGCACGGCGAGAGCGTTCCCTTTCCGCCCAACGCCTATCAAGGCGACTACGTGCGTGATATGGCGCGGCAGATGCAGGCCGCGCATGCCGGCAAGTATGTGCGCCCGGCGGTCGAGGTGGTCGCGGGTACGCCGGGCTTGCCCGATGCCGAGCGCGCCGACGACGAGGCCAAGGCGCAACGCGAGACGCATCTCGACGCGCTGATTGCCAACGCCAAGCGCCTGCTCGGCGAGGACTGGAACTACGTTCATAACCATGTGCTGACCGAGCAACTGGAAGACGGGCGCAGCGATCTGGAAGAGTTTGGCGTACATTTTGAAGTATGGTTCTCCGAAAAGTCGCTGTTCGATACCGGGCTGGTCGCGCGCTGTGTCGAGCGCCTGGAGAAGGGCGGCCACATCTATCTGCAGAATGGCGCCAAGTGGTTCAAATCAACCGCTTTCGGCGACGAAAAGGACCGTGTCGTGCAGCGCGACAACGGGCTCTACACGTATTTCGCCTCGGA
>CAJAHZ010000097.1 GCA_903939665.1 uncultured Pseudomonadota bacterium
CATCATTAAATCAGTGATGGGCTTCCGCCAGTTTCTGCTGCGCGGTCTGGAGAACGTCCAGAATGAATGGACGTTGGTTTGTCTGGCGTGGAATTTGAAACGCATGGCCGTATTGCGTCCACAGTAAGAAAATAGAACAGGGGCATTGCAACTTCATGGCCAAACGACCCGATTTCAGCCAAAAACGCACGAATTCATCCCGAATCGTGAAATCGAGCTACCTGTCGAACTCAAGTCCGACAGGCTGCTAGTCGTCTGGTTGCCGACACTAGCACCATAGGGCCACAGAAACTACCGCTGGCACTAGCACCACAGGAACTACGGCTGGCACTAGAATGTCGGCCATGAATCTTTTCAGCGAAAAACTGCGCGAACGTATCGATCTCTACGAGAAGCTGATGCGGCTCGACAAGCCGATTGGCATCCTGTTGCTGCTTTGGCCGACCTTGTGGGGCTTGTGGCTGTCGTCGCTCGGCAGACCAAACTGGGCCGTCGTGTGGATATTCACGCTGGGTACCGTGCTGATGCGCTCAGCCGGTTGTGTGATCAACGACCTTGCGGACCGCGATTTCGATCCGCAGGTGGCGCGCACCCGTGAACGACCGATGGCCGCCGGCAAGGTGTCGGGCAAGGAGGCGATGATTCTTTTTGCCGCTTTGTCTGCCTGTGCCTTCGTGCTCATCCTGCCGCTCAAGAGCTGGTTGATTGTCAGCCTGTCGTTTGGCGCGCTGTTCCTTGCCGCGAGCTACCCTTTTACCAAACGGTTTTTTGCCGTTCCGCAGGCTTATCTAGGCGTGGCCTTTGGTTTTGGCATTCCGATGGCCTACGCGGCGCATCTTCAAAGCGTCCCGGTCGAGGCATGGTGGCTGCTGCTGGCCAATGTTTTTTGGGCGATTGCCTACGATACCGAATACGCGATGGTTGATCGGGTTGATGATCTGAAAATCGGCATCAAGACCTCAGCGATCACTTTCGGGCGTCATGACGTTGCAGCGGTCATGGTCTGCTATGCGACGACGCTTGGGCTGATCGGCTGGGTTGGCTACGGTCTGCACATGGGTTGGCTGTTCTATAGTGGGCTAGCGCTGGCGGCGGCGATTGCGGGCTATCATTTCACGCTGATCAGGACGCGCGAGCCGGCGCGTTGCTTCAAGGCTTTTCTCCATAACAACTGGATCGGTGCCAGCATCTTCGCCGGCATTGCACTCGACTTCCTGCGTCAGTCAGGGCTGGGCTAATCGATGAAATATCACGATTTGCGCGATTTCATTGCGCAACTGGAAAAAATCGGCGAATTGAAGCGTGTCGGTGTCGAAGTTGATACCCGCCTGGAGATGACCGAGATCTGCGATCGCGTGCTGCGCGCCGGGGGGCCGGCAATCCTGTTTGAAAATCCGAAAGGGCATTCAACGCCGGTGTTGGCGAACCTCTTTGGTACGCCGCGCCGTGTTGCGCTGGGCATGGGGCAGGAGTCGGTCGAGGCGCTGCGTGAAGTCGGCAAACTGCTCGCCTATCTCAAGGAGCCCGAGCCGCCCAAGGGGTTGAAGGATGCGTGGGACAAGCTGCCGGTGCTCAAACAGGTGCTCAATATGGCACCGAAAGTGGTGTCGTCGGCACCGTGTCAGGAGATCGTCTGGGAGGGTAAGGACGTCGATTTGTCGCGTCTGCCGATCCAGCACTGCTGGCCGGGCGACGTGGCGCCGCTGATTACCTGGGGGCTGACGGTGACGCGGGGGCCGAACAAGCCGCGGCAGAATCTTGGCATCTACCGCCAGCAGGTGCTCGGGCCGAACAAGGTGATCATGCGCTGGCTGGCGCATCGCGGCGGCGCACTCGATTTTCGCGATCACTGCCTGAAAAACCCGGGTCAACCCTTCCCGGTGGCGACGGTGATCGGTTGCGATCCGGCGACTATTCTCGGCGCCGTGACGCCGGTACCGGACAATCTTTCCGAGTACCAGTTCGCCGGGCTGCTGCGTGGTGCGAAGACCGAGGTGGTCAAATGCATCGGGTCGGATTTGCAGGTGCCGGCCTCCAGCGAGATCGTCCTCGAAGGCTTCATCAATCCGGCTGAGACAGCGCTCGAAGGCCCGTACGGCGACCATACCGGCTACTACAACGAGCAGGCGCATTTTCCGGTGTTCACCATCGAGCGCATCACCCTGCGCAAGAATCCGATCTACCACAGCACCTACACCGGCAAGCCGCCGGACGAGCCGGCGATGCTCGGTGTTGCATTGAACGAGGTGTTCGTTCCCTTGCTGCAGAAGCAGTTTCCCGAGATCGTCGATTTCTATCTGCCGCCCGAGGGCTGTTCGTACCGCCTCGCAACCGTCAGCATCAAGAAGCAGTATCCCGGCCACGCCAAGCGCGTGATGTTCGGTATCTGGTCTTTCCTGCGCCAGTTCATGTATACCAAGACGATTATTGTCGTCGACGACGACGTGAATATCCGCGACTGGAAAGAAGTAATCTGGGCGATGACGACACGCGTTGATGCGGCGCGCGATACGCTGATCGCCGAGAATACGCCGATCGACTATCTCGATTTCGCCAGCCCGGTGGCCGGGCTTGGCAGCAAGATGGGCATCGACGCGACCAACAAGTGGCCCGGTGAAACGAGCCGCGAGTGGGGAACGCCGATTGTCATGGACGCAGCAGTCAAGCAGCGGGTTGACGATCTGTGGCAGCAACTGGGGGTCTAGTCGTGGCGCAAGCGGCTGCGCTTGGATTACGCCACGCTCAGCGATCCGCCACCCAGCGCAGCAGCGCGTCCATTGCCGGCTTGCCGAGCTTTGCGCGCGGGTCGTTGATCAGGCAGACAACGACCCAGCGCTTGCCGCTGGTGTCGAGAACATAACCGGCAATCGCCCGAACGCCCTCCAGGTAGCCGGTTTTCAGGTGAGCGCGACCGCTTGCCGAACTGTCGCCGAGGCGTTTTTTCAAGGTGCCGTCAACGCCGGCGAGCGGCAGTGATGACATCAATTCGGGCATCACCGGGCTTTGCCACGCGGCGAGCAGAAGCTGGCTCAAGCCTTCAGCCGAAATGCGCTCGCTGCGCGACAGCCCGGAGCCGTTATCGAGTACCAGTTCCGGTAATTTCAGCTTCTTTTCCTCAAGCCACGCCCTGATCCGGCGGTGTGCGGCTTCCGGCGTCGCGGGGCGCTCCGCAGCGAGGGTCAGGAAGAGTTGGCGCGCCATCACGTTGTTGCTGTATTTGTTGATTTCACGAACGACTTCGCCGAGCGCCGGAGAGTCCTGTGCGGCAATGACTTGCGCTCCGACGGGCGTTTTTCCATCACGAACCTGGCCGCGCAGGGTGCCGCCGAGTTCGCGCCAGAGGCTGCGGAACATGCGTTCGACTTGCGCATCGGCCGGCCATGGGGAGAGATTCAGGGCTTTTTCGCCGCAAGCGGCGGCCAGACTGCCGTTCAGCTCTATCGTGTCGCTATTGACCGTGGGCTTGAGCTTTTCTCGCCAGTCGCCGCAGGCGTCGTTAGTCAGTGTCAATCGATTGGCGA
Source organism: uncultured Pseudomonadota bacterium (assembly GCA_903939665.1). Classification (GTDB taxonomy): domain Bacteria; phylum Pseudomonadota; class Gammaproteobacteria; order Burkholderiales; family Rhodocyclaceae; genus CAJBIL01. The sequence goes on from CAJAHZ010000097.1 coordinate 3,522, forward strand.
TGCGCAGGCCTTCGCTGGGGGTTTCGCTGATCACCGTTACGGTCTTCCTGCCCGGGTCCGGTTGCAGCGTCAGGCGCAGACTCTTGAGGTTGACCAGTAGCGCGTCGGGCCCCGCGTTGTAGGGGCGCAGCGGTTCGTTGTCAAATTCGGCCGGGTCGTGCGGCGGCAGCGCGAAGGCGCTGCGATCGAGCAGCAGATCGCCGCCAATCTCACCGATGCCGCGCGCGCGCAATTGGCGCAGCAGCAGCCAGAACTGCTCAAGCGCCAGTCGTGGGTCGCCGCTGCCGCGCAGGTAGAGGTCGCCGTCGAGGCGACCGCCGACCGCCGCTGTTTCGCTGAGCGCTTCGGTTCTCCAGGTGTAGGCCGGACCAAGCAGTTCGAGCGCGGCGTAGGTGGTGACCAGCTTCATCGCCGACGCCGGATTCATTGCCTGCTTGGCATTGGCGCTGATGAGTGGTTGCTCGGCGTCCACGCCCTGGACGATGATGGCAACGCTGCGCGCCGGGATGCCGGCTTCCTTCAGCGCCGCGTTGACCTCGGGCGGCGGCATTGCGGCGATGGCGGTGCTGCTCAACAACGCCATGAACAGCGTTGAAAAAAATGCACGGGGGTTTCGCATGCCGTGTGGAATGCCGTTGGGAATTAGTTGCGCCATGGTGCAATGAACTTGGTAATATAAAAATTATTTGACCATTTACTGATCGGTAGTTGAAAGCATTATGAGCGAACAACGTCGTCATCAGAGAATCCGTTTCAATCTGCCGCCGTTGATCCGTGTCGGTCAAAATGGGCAGACGGGCAGTGGTCAGTTGCAGAACCTTTCGCTCGGCGGCCTGATGATGACATCGGATATCCCTCTGAAAATCGGCGAGATTTTTGGTTGTGAGTTTTCGGTTTTTGGTTCGCCGCTCATCGATATGCCTGCCGTTGTGATGAGCAAGGTTGGCGACGTTTATGGCGCACGTTTTCACGCCGGCCCGATCAGCGAAATCCTGATCAATGGGGCG
>CAJAHZ010000098.1 GCA_903939665.1 uncultured Pseudomonadota bacterium
ATCGGGCGTGCTTTCCGGATATTCGCCCCGGCGAACTGAACCACAGCGCCGACAAATTGCCTAAGCCCGCGGCTTCCTTTATTCTTCGCCCTCTCGACCCCTCCCACCTTTTTGCGCTCCGACCCGACAATATAATGAGCATCACGCTGAAATCCCCCGCAGAAATTGCAAAAATGCGTATCGCAGGCCGACTGGCCGGCGAGGTTCTCGACTACATTGCGCCCTACGTAAAACCTGGCGTCACAACCGGTGAGCTTGACCAGCTCTGCCATGACTACATGGTCAACATTCAAGGCTGCATCCCGGCCCCGCTCAACTATGCGCCGGCCGGCTACAAGCCCTATCCAAAGTCGATCTGCACCTCGATCAATCATCAGGTCTGCCACGGCGTTCCGGGCGACAAGCAGCTTAAACACGGCGACATCGTCAATCTTGACATCACGACGATCAAGGACGGCTACCACGGCGATACCAGCCGCATGTTTCATGTCGGAGAAGCCTCAATCCAGGCCAAACGGTTGTGCGAGGTCACTTTCGAGTGCCTGTGGCTGGGCATCGCACAGGTCAGGCCCGGCGCGTATCTCGGCGATATCGGCAGCGCCATCCAGCGCCACGCCGAGAAGGCTGGCTATTCGGTGGTACGTGAATTCTGCGGCCACGGAATCGGCGCAAAATTCCACGAAGATCCGCAAGTGGTGCACTACGGAAAAGCCGGCACCGGCATCCGCATCGAAGCCGACATGATCTTTACCATCGAGCCGATGATCAATGCCGGAAAAGCCGGAATTCGCGAACTGGCCGACGGCTGGACCATCGTCACCAAGGACCACAGCCTGTCGGCACAATGGGAGCACACCATTCTCGTGACCGAGAGCGGTTTCGAAGTGCTCACCGTTTCCGAGGGTACGCGACCGCAGCCCGACTGGATCAAATAGCGCCCATGAAGGCCGACGCAGCTACGCGCAGCACACTCCTCAACCGCTTCAAATCCCGGCTGCAAACCGGGCAGAAGGCGATCCGCGAGTCCTATCTGGCAAAACCCGATGCCTTGCGCCTGTTGCACGAACGCTGCCGTTTGATTGACGAGGTACTTTGCGATCTCTGGCACGAACTCGGTTTTCCAGCGCCGCTGGCGCTGTTGCGGTGGGCGGCTATGGGCGCGGCGAGTTATTTCCGTCATCCGACGTCGACCTTCTGTTGCTCTTGCCGAAAGCGCCAGACGCTGCGCTGACCGAGCGGCTTGAGCAACTGGTCAGCCTCTTCTGGGATATCGGTCTGGAGATCGGGCACAGCGTGCGCACCGTTGAGGAATGCCTCGACGAAGCCGCTGGTGACGTCACGATTCAAACCTCTCTGCTTGAAGCGCGGCGGCTTACTGGCAGCGAACGGCTTTTCCGGAAATTCCTTTCCGGGTTCAAGGCACATCTTTACCCACAGAGTTTTTTTCACGCCAAACGAATGGAGCAGGACGAACGCCACCTGCGCTATCTGGAGACGCCCTACAGCCTCGAACCAAACTGCAAGGAAAGCCCGGGCGGATTGCGCGATCTGCAAAGCATCCTGTGGATCGCCCAGGCTGCCGGCTACGGCAACAGCTGGCCCGATCTGGAGCGGCACGGTTTTATTACGCATGAAGAGGAACAGCACCTGGAGCGCTGCGAGGGCTTTTTGCAGCGCCTGCGCAGCCAACTGCACATTCATGTAGGGCGCCGCGAGGATCGCCTGCTTTTTGACTACCAGACCGCGCTTGCCCAGCAACTGGGTTTCGAAGCCACCCCAACGCGACGAGCCAGCGAACAGCTGATGCAGGAATACTACCGCACGGCGAAAACGATCACCCAGATCAACACCATCCTCGTGCAAAACATCGGCGCGGCCATTTTCCCGCCGCCAGACCAGCCGCCGAAGCCGATCAGCGAGAACTTCCAGAACGCGCACGAACTGCTTGATGTCGTCGACGAAGACACCTACAACAAGTCGCCCCGTGCAATTCTTGAGGGTTTTCTGCTGATGCAGCAGCACCCCGAGTTGAAAGGCATGACGGCACGCACATTGCGCGCTCAATGGCGGGCACGCAGCCATATTGACGACGATTTTCGCGCCAACCCGGACAACCGGGCGCTTTTCCTGGAGCTATTCAAACAGCCACGCGGCATCATTCATGAATTCCGCCGCATGAATCATTTCGGCATTCTTGGTCGCTACCTGCCCAACTTCGGCAAGATCGTCGGCCAGATGCAGCACGACCTGTTTCATGTTTATACCGTTGACCAGCACATCCTGCAGGTGATGCGCAATTTACGCCGCTTCACGATGGACGAGTTTGCGCACGAATACCCGGTGTGCAGCCGCCTGATCAGCGACTTCGAACGCCCCTGGGTTCTTTACATTGCAGCCCTCTTCCACGACATAGCCAAAGGGCGTGGCGGCGACCATTCAGAACTCGGCACCGCCGATGCGCAGGCGTTCTGCGACAGCCACGGGCTGGACGCAGAAGACAGCGAACTGATTGTCTGGCTCGTGCGCCACCACCTCGTCATGTCGAACGTGGCCCAGAAGCAGGATATTTCAGACCCCGATGTCGTGGTTGCTTTTACCCACATCGCCCGGGACGAGCGCCACCTGATCGCCCTCTACCTGTTCACCGTTGCCGACATTCGCGGCACCAGCCCGAAGGTCTGGAACGCCTGGAAGGGACAGCTGCTCGAGCAGTTGTTCAGCGCGACACGCAGGCTGCTGCTCTCGGGCGGTGAAGCGCCGGTGGCGCAGGGCATCATTCAGGAACGGCAACGGGAGGCGATGCGTCTACTGCGCTATTTCGCGCTCTCCGACACCGTGCATGAACGCCTTTGGAAGCAACTGGATACCGTGTATTTCCTGCGCCACTCGGCCGAAGAGATCGCCTGGCACACGCGCGCGCTGCACTATCGCATCCACGTCGATCAGCCGGTGGTCAAAGCCCGCATCAATCCGCAGGGCGAAGGGCTCGAGGTCATGGTCTATACGCTCGATCAGCCGGATCTGTTCGCCCGTCTGGTTGGCTTCTTCGGTCGCGCCGGCTACAACATCCTCGACGCAAAGATTCATACGACCCGCCACGGCTACGCGCTGGACAGCTTCATGCTGCTCGATGTCAGTGGGCGCGACAGCGATCGGGAGATGATCAGTTACGTTGAACATGAACTTCTCCAACGGCTGATTCATCAATCACCACCGGAGGCTCCGGGCAACGGGCGCGTGTCACGGCAAGTCAAGCACTTCCCGATTCAGCCGCAAGTGAGCATCGAGCCCGATGAAAAGGGCGTCCTCTTCGTCCTCTCGGTGATCGCCGCGGACCGCCCCGGTCTGCTGTACACCGTGGCAACGACCCTGGCTGCGCACGGCGCCAATTTGCACACCGCAAAAATTGCAACGTTAGGCGAACGCGTTGAGGATACCTTCCTGATCAGCGGCGGGGATCTTGCTGAAAGTGCCAGCCGAATAAGGCTCGAAACCGAGTTGCTGGAACAGTTACAGCGCTGAATGGCAAACGCCGCAGCCTGATTGCAGCATGCTTCAATCGGCGTTGCCTAACTGCCGTGGTTCAATATTTCTTCGCAAGTTCTGCCCCCACCACCCCACCCGCAGCCGCACCAGCAACCGTGCCGACCGTACTGCCACCGGTGACCACTGCACCCACCACCCCGCCCACCACAGCGCCCGTCGCTGTGCCGATCTGCTGGCGGGTCGGTGAGCTGCTGCAGCCACCCAAAAGGGCCGGCGCGACCATCAAGCACAAAGCCAGATTACGCATCTGCATTCCTTTCATGACAGCGCCACCAGCGAACCGTTAGCGACCCGCACCTTGCTGCCAATCGCAACAGCCGGTTCATGAGACTGCGAGACCGTACGGAATGAGCCATCATCCATGCGCACGGTAACGCGATAGACGGTGTGGCGATTGATGTTCTTTTCGATCGAATGCCCGGCGAATGCACCACCCACGCCACCCAGCACGGTCATCGCATCGCGCCCGCGGCCACCGCCGATCTGGTTACCCACGACGGCGCCAGTGACGCCCCCCGCGACCGCACCCAATCCGCTCGCGGTGCCTTCAACCTGCACCACGTGAATCGTCTCGACAACTCCGCAGCTGGCGCAAGGCGACTGAGCGACCGATCGGCGCGTCCAATCCTGTCCCGCAAGGGATCGTTCATCGGACAGCCGGTTTTTCTGCAGATCACCGGCACTACTGGAATAAGCACTTGGAATCAGGCCGGTAATCGCCCCTGCACCAAGCAGGCTGAACGTAATCAGCGACACTGCTGCCGCCATGATCACCGGATGCGGTCGGCGCGTTTGGCTTGAACTGAACTGCCTCATTATTTTCTCCCGTCAGCGTTGTTTAAGGCCGGCGTATTACAATACGCCTTGCCTCAGCATCGCAAGTGCTGTGCCACATCGCCAAGTGACTGAAAGAAAAGACAAATACGGAAATTAAGCGGTCCGCGCGGCAAAAATCTGTCGGGCAAGCACGACAGGCATCGGGGCATGATCGCCAATGCATTGATTTTCAATGAGAATAAAGGTCGCCAAACGACGACAAGGTTCAACCGGCGAGTGAACCCTTGAACAGCTTGGGGTCGAGTTCGTGGCGCTCAAGCAACTTATAGAACTCGGTACGATTTCGTTGTGCCAGACGCGCTGCGCTCGCCACGCTGCCTTGCGTCAGTCGCAAAAGCCGAACCAGATAATCGCGCTCAAAATCACGTCGTGCGTCATCCAGCGAGGCCCACACGGCAGGCTCGGAACGCAAGGCCGCCTGGATCAGGCTGGCGGGGATGATCGCGCCGGTTGACAGGGCAACGCCCTGCTCGATCACGTTCTGCAACTGGCGGACATTCCCCGGCCACGGCGCGCCAACCAGAAGCTCCATGGCCTCTGGCGCCAGCGCAGTCACTGTTTTCCCATAGCGCACAGCAACATCGCGCAGGAAATGGCTGGCCAATGCCGGGATGTCCTCGCGGCGTTCGGCAAGAAGCGGCAACTGCAGCGCAACCACGTTCAGCCGGTAATACAGGTCCTCGCGAAACCAACCTTCCTTCAGCCCGGACTCAAGGTCGCGGTGGCTTGCCGAGACCACCCGCACATTAACCGGAATATCCTGGATGGCACCAACCGGGCGCACTTTCCGCTCCTGCAGCACGCGCAGAAGCTTTGTTTGCAAGGGAAGCGGCATATCGCCAATTTCGTCGAGAAAAACCGTTCCGCCCTGCGCCGCCTGAAACAGACCGCGATGTTCGTAGGCTGCACCAGTGAAAGCGCCTTTGCGATGCCCGAAAAGTTCCGATTCGAGCAGATGCTCAGGAATTGCCGCACAGTTGATCGCGACAAATGGCTGCTCAGCGCGCGGACTGGCTCGATGAATAGCGCGCGCCAGCAGTTCCTTGCCGGTTCCGCTGGCACCGGCGATGAACACACTGGCGTCGGTAACCGCAACCAGGCGGGCGCGCTCAAGCAATTCGCGCAGAGCGGGTCCGACACCGACAATCCCGGCTCGCCATGCATCCTGAGTACCCGGCTGAACATCCCTGGCGCCGGACAGACGCAAGGCACGCTCGGCTTGCTCAAGCAAGGCCTTGCCGTCAAACGGTTTGGGAATGAAGCCGAAGACCCCCCGCTTGGTTGCCTCAACCGCATCCGGAATAGTACCGTGCGCTGTGAGAACGATCACCGGCAGCGTCGGTGCCCGACGCTGGATCGCCTCGAACAGCGCCAACCCGTCCATCCCGCCCATTTTCAAATCGGTGATCACCAGCCGCGGTCGTGCTGCATCGAACATGGCCAAGGCCTGCTCGCCACTTTCGGCAGCCGCAACGCTGTGCCCGGCGGCGCGCAGGCGCATGGCCACCAGTTTATGGATGTCCGGATCATCATCGACCAGCAGGATATCGGGCGCTTCGTTCATTTTTTTGGCCGTCCACGTTCAATCAGCGTGCGTTCAATGACGCGCAACTCGTCCAGTTGCGTCTTGAGCTGCGTAGCGCGCTCGTTCAGCGAACGTTCGCTGGCACGCGATTCGTCAAGTTGCTCCCTGAACTGCTGGGCGCGACGTTGTTCTTTCAAACGTTCATTAATCTGCAACGTGAGCAGCGTGACGAACTGACGAAGCGGCCCAACCGGTCCGCTCGTACTCAAAGGTTCCAGCGTTACCAGCGCACGTTGCGCATCGGCACCGGCCAGCGCTGGCAGCGCGAGCAGCAGGCCATAGCGCAGACGTGATGCGCTGCTGCGCTGGCGGGCAAAGGCCTTGGCGGCCGCCGAGACTTCCTGCCGTTGTTCGTCGAGCGAAGCGCTAGCCACGCGTTGTGCAAAAGCAAGGCTCTCAAGCACCAGCCTGGGCTCATCGGCAGACAAGGCGCTGTCTGCCGTCGAAGCGCTCTCGGCGGACAAGTCCCCCGTTGTCGAAGTACCGGCAGGAGGCAAACTGTTGCAGGCCGCCAGCAGGAAAAAACCGAAAACCAAGAGCACGGAAAACACTTTTTGCAACATCAAACGTCAATTTCCTTTGTAAGCCAGTGG
>CAJAHZ010000099.1 GCA_903939665.1 uncultured Pseudomonadota bacterium
GACACGCCGTCCGCTGACACGTTCCGTCCGCAATTCCGGCATAGTAAGCAATGCTTCCGAATCAAAGCGCTCGGGCGGCGCAATCGTCGGCCCGATACCATAGGTGGCGAGCAAGGCGACGCTGCTTTGCCCGATCGCGACGGCCTGCAAGCCAGGCGGCCAGCCACGACTGGCCAGAATCGCCGGCACGCTGAAATCCACGGCGTTCGGGCTAATAAAAACCGCAAACGAATACTGGTCAAGCCGTTTGATCGCCAACTGCAGAGGCTCGGGATCGTCCGGCAAAGCAATGTCAAGCAACGGAAAAATCACCGGAACACCGCCCTGCGCAGCGATCAAACCGGCCAACCTGGCCGCCTGAGCACGCGGCCGGGTGACCACAATCGTTTTGCCCTGCAGGGGCGTCATTGGCTGTGTGCAAGCTTTTCGAGAATAGCGTCGGCACCTTGATCGCGCAGCATCTGGGCAAGGATGCGGCCAATCGACTCATCGTCTTCCGGTGCGCCACGCAGCTCTGCACTGACGATCTGCGTGCCATCCGGCGTGGCGACGAAACCGCGCAGCCACAGATCGCCATTTTCGAGCACCGCGTAGCCGCCGAGCGGAATCTGGCAACTACCGCCCAGAGCGCGCGAAAAAGCGCGTTCAGCACGCACGCAGTGGGCCGTTTCGGTATCGTTGAGCGAAGCAACCAGTGCTGCGGCGCCCGGCAGATCGGATTGCACTTCGATGCCGAGCGCACCCTGGCCCGGCGCCGGAAGCGACTGTTCAGGCGTCAGCACTGACTTGATGCGATCCTTGAGACCGAGACGAATAAGGCCTGCAGCAGCGAGGATGATCGCATCATAATCACCGGCATCAAGCTTCTTCAAACGCGTATCGAGGTTGCCGCGCAGACTCTTGATCACCAACTGCGGATACTTGGCGCGCAAAATTGATTCACGCCGCATGCTTGATGTGCCGACCACCGCACCGACCGGCAGATCGTCGAGCCCCGCGTATTTATTCGAGATAAAGGCATCGCACGGATTTTCCCGCGCAGAAATGGCGGCCAGAACAAACCCCTCAGGCATCTCCATCGGCACGTCCTTCATCGAATGCACGGCGAGGTCGGCGCGCCCCTCTTGCATCGCAACTTCGAGCTCCTTGATGAACAAGCCCTTGCCGCCAATCTCCGACAAGGGGCGATCGAGAATCTGATCGCCCTTGGTCGTCATGCCAAGAATCTCGACCTGGCTCTGTGGATATAATGCAGAAAGACGGCTCTGCACATGCACCGCCTGCCACATGGCGAGACGTGATTCGCGCGACGCAATGACGATGCGCGAAGGAACGGAAATTGAGGAATTCAAGGCAGATTCTCGATAAAGACGTTGGCAGAGGCGTTGATCAATTTGTCGGCAAATTCGCCGCAAGATGCGGCAGCACAGAGGACGATTCTAACATGCCCAGCCGCCTCGCCAGTCAGCGACAGACAGGTGCCTGAGGAAGAAATGAGGCATCGGATGTCGTCGGAAAAGCCAGCGCACCAGCGCCCAGAAACCCCCGACTTCTGGGAACACCGGATTCACAGCGGCGTCACCCCCTGGGACGCTGGAAGTGCGCCTCAGGCCTTGCGTGAATTTGTGCTCAATCACAAGACCGTCGCCGACCACACACCGCACGTTCTCATCCCCGGCTGCGGCAGCGCCTGGGACGCCGCATTTCTCGATAGCCAAGGCTGGAAGGTCATTGCACTGGATTTTTCGACAGCCGCTGTCGAAACGGCGCGCATCACCCTAGGCAAGGGCTGGCGCGGCACACTGCTCTGCGCTGATTTTTTTACATTCAGCCCGGAGCAGCGCTTCGACATGCTCTACGAACGGGCTTTCCTCTGCGCACTACCACGTTCGCTGTGGCCTGATTACGCAACACACGTGGCGAAACTTCTGCGTCCGGGCGGATTGCTCGCCGGCAGTTTTTTCCTCAGCGATGAGCCGAAGGGCCCGCCCTTCGGCATTCTGCCGCAACAACTTGAAGAGCTGCTGACGCCTGATTTCATCCGCCGCGAAAGCCGTGCGGTTGCCGACTCACTGCCGGTTTTTGCCGGACGCGAACACTGGCAGGTTTGGGAACGGCGGTAAATTACGGCCTGATGACTGTATTACTGCTCGACTTCCTGGATTGACGTCAAATACGCCAGGACATCCTGGATGTCGGCCGCTTGCAGCGTATAGAGCACGCCGATTTTGGCGGTGTCTTCATCGTGCGGACGCTCGCCCTTAAGGTAGGCGTCGACCTGTTTCTTCAGATAAGTCGTGTATTGCCCAACGAGCATCGGGAACATGCCGCGCCCCTTGCCGGTCTTGGCGTGACAGGACGCACAGTTCTTCTGATAGATCACCTGACCTTTTTCAATATCACCTTCGGCGCGCGGGACGATCATCACCTTCTCCATGGCCAACAGGCGCGCCAGCGCACCGTCACTATCCTTGAACACCGGCTGTTTGGTCGGCAACTCGATCTGCGTCAGATAGGCCGCGACTTCCTTCATGTCCGCATCCGATAGCTCGCGCTCTTCGGTGTAGGGAACCATCGGAATATTGATGCGCACGCGTTTCTGGAAAGCCTTTAGCTGCTGCTCGATGTACTTTGGCAACTGCCCGGCGATGCGCGGGTATTCGCCCTTTTTGCCGCCGGCGCCAAATTCGCCATGACAGCCTGCGCAAGGGCCATAGATTTCCTTTGCTTTCTCGAAATCCGCGGCCACGGCAAGCGGCGCAACACTGACGCCAAAAAACAGGCCCAGCACGATGAAGAAGCAATTGAATTTGCTCATAAAAAACCTCAGCTATCCGAGTCAGAAATTATAGGTCGATGCTTGACTCATGCATTGATACGGGTCAAAGAGCTGCCGCCAGGAATCGTGATGCTCGCTACAAACCGAAAAAATCCTTGACCCGTTTGACGATGGCGGCGCGATGTTGCGCGTTTTCGACATCCGTTTGCTCACGGTGATATTGCGTCTGCAACTCATCGATCTGCTGCATGCGCAGCGCGAGAATATGCGACATGCTCTCAACCAGTTCCGGACGCGCCCGAACGATGTCCTCAAAGCCGGACTTGTCTAGCCGATAGCACTCGACATCGGTCTTTGCCACCACCGTCGCCGACCGCGGCGCCCCTGTCATCAAGCTCATTTCGCCGAAAACGCTGCCGGCGGGAACCGTGGTCAGCAGACGCTTCTCGCCGTTGGGCGCGACCCAGATCACATCGGCCTCGCCACTGATCACCAGGTAGAGCCAGTGGGCCTCAGCGCCCTGATGCGTCATCGTCGCACCGCGCGCAAAGGGCGCATAGCTCAGGCGCTCGGCCACTGTCCGCCGCTCAGTGTCGGATAGACCCGCGAACAACTCAACCTCGGAAAGCGCCTGCAACCGCCGCTGCAGATCACGCGCCTCAATGCGCTCGCGATAGGCCTGATCTTCCTTGACCAGATGCACCACCTGATCCGGCAACGCAACACGCCAGCCCGCCCGCTGCAGGGCAGTGAGGACGTGTACGCGAACGCTTGAATCCGTCGGGTCGTCGTTTTGCGGATCGAGGAGCCAATAGCGCACGGCGTAACGCACCGAGCCGGGAACAAAATCCATCGCCACGCAGGATGGCGCCGGCGACTTGCCGACGTTGGCAATCTCCGCCTCCGCCACCGCGCGCTCGACAGCAGCAATCACCAACGCCGGCGCCACGCTGTAGTCCACGTTGAACCACACCCAGCGTCGCCAGGCAGTAACACCCAAATCGGAATCAAGCAGAACGGTGAACTTGCCCTTCATCAGCTGACTGTTCGGCACCACGACTTTCTCGCCATTGCGCGTCAGGATCGCCGTATAGCGCCACTGGATCTCGACGACGCGACCGGAAAGCTCATCCAGTTTGACCCAGTCGCCGATCTCCAGTGAGTTGTCGAGTTGCAAGGCCAGCCCGCCCAGAATGTTGCCGAGCGTATCCTGCATGGCAAAGGCAACGACCGCCGTAATCACCGCCGAAGTGGCGACCAGACTGGAAAGATTGACGCCAATACTCGTCAATCGCACCATCGCCCAGAGCACATAACCGCCGATGACGACGATGTCTTCCAGAATGCGCGGCGTCTTGACGCTCAGGCGGGGCAACAGGACGCGAAAGAGCGTCAGGCCGGACAAGCGGATAAGCACCAGGCCAAGACCAAGCAGCGCGGCATGATGGATGCCGTCCGCCAGACGCGCCTCGCCACGTGCCGAAAAAACAGCCGCAACGGCGTCGACCATCAACCACAGCGCGAGGAAAAGCAGCGTATGCCTGAGAGTCGTCCGTCCATTCGACAGGGTGTAATAAAGCAAGGCGGCGAGAAACATCGCCGCGCCAAGAATATAAGGGGTCTCGTCGCGCCATAGATGGCCGATGACATGCTCGATCATCATCATGAACTCAGTTGTTTCGCATAAGACTTGACCAGCGGCCACTGCCGACGACTCACCGGCAACTTTTCTGCAATACCGCGCAGCAGCGCCTGCCACTGCGTTTCAGCTTCATCAGCTTCATTTTTCTCGAAACCTGAAATGGCATCCCTAGCCACCAGAACGCTGCGATGCAAGCGAATGAAACGCTCGCTGAATTCCTGTTCGAGATGCGTGAGCGATTCGTCGAGCAAATACTCACGATCTGCCGTTCGTGCGCTGACGTACTTGAGATCCGCCTTAAGATAAAGCACATCGACCAGCGGGATGAGTAGCAGCCGGCCCCGCTCGTGGCATGACAGATGCGTGCGCGCCCCCTGCTGCAGCTGAGCCAGCACCTCTGGCGCCGGCAGACGGCTTTGCCGCGCCTTCTGCAAGGCAACCACCAGCCGCTGGGCACGCACGGGCTTCAGGAGATAGTCAATGGCGTTCAACTCGAATGCCTGCACCGCATAGACGTCATACGCCGTAACAAAAATTACCGCCGGCGGATGCTCGAGTTGTGAAAGGTGGCGAGCCAGCTCAACGCCATCCATCTTCGGCATGCGAATATCGACCAGCACGACATCAACCGGATGAGCCTCGATCGCCGCCAACGCCAGCAAGCCGTTGCCGGCCTCGGCAACCACCGCATTCGGCACCTCGGATGCGATATCCGCCAGCAGATCGCGCATGCGCGCACGCGCCGGCGCTTCATCGTCAACAACCAGCACCGAGAGCGTTGAGGCAGTAGGCAATGCGCTCATGCGTTTGAACTCCGACAAGGCAAAACAATGTGCACACGATACTCCCGCTGACCGTCGGCAAGCAGCACTTCGCCCGAATCAAGGCGCGCTTCAAGGTCGTAATGCAGCGCCAAACGCTCGTTTATATTCGACAGGGCCATGTTGTTGCCGTTCTGATGCCCTGGCCCCTCACGGCAAGGATTAGCCAGATCGATATGCAGTTCATCGCCGCTGCGGGCAAAACGGATGCGCAAGGTGCCGTCTTCGCCAGACGGCTCGATGCCATGATAGACGGCATTCTCGAGCAGCGGCTGGAGCATCAGCGGCGGCACTTTCAGATCGGTCGGCACATCGACAATCTCCCATTCGACATGCAGGCGCTCACCGAGACGCAACTTTTCAAGGTCGAGATATTGCCGGCACAGCGCAATTTCATCGGCCAGAGGCAAAAGTTCACGATGATCGCGCATCAATGCGCGAAAGAGTTCCGCCAACTCCTCGAGCGCCGTTTCCGCGCGCCGCGGCTCGGAACGAATCAGCGAAAGCACCGCATTCAAGCTGTTGAACAGAAAGTGGGGACGAATGCGCGCGGTCAAGGCCTGCAGGCGCGCCTCGGTCAAGGCTGGCGAAAAAGCCTTGGCGCGCATGGCGAAATAAAAAAGCATCACTCCGGCGGCAAGGCCGCCAAGCAGGCCGGCCCGCAACAAACGCTGCCCGCCGCCGTCATCGAAAGCCATGAAACGCCAGAAATCGAGCAACAAGACCGCCGAACCGGTCGCCAACAGCAACACAAATACCTGCCCAAGCCAGAGCGGCATGCGTCGCAACAAATTGGCAAGTGAAGCCAACAGCGTCAGATTAAGCAGCAGCAGAGGCTGCACCCAGGCGGCCATATCCACATAGCGCAGCACCCAGTCGCCGACCCCCGTGCTCTGCACCAGCGCCGCAGCAAGCGCCAGAAAGTTCACGCCAAGCAGGACGCGCAACATCACGCCAAAATTGCGGAAGTCTGGCAGCGGCAGGCCCGCCGGGTTTTGCTTTATACTGGGCATTTACGGGAAATGGCGCCTAATCGGGTTACACAAGCCATTCTAGCCCACGAACATACGTCTATCATGAGCCAATTGAATTCTACCCAATATACATGGGCCGGCCGCTTCTCCGAGCCGATGTCCGACCTCGTCAAACGCTATACCGCCTCGGTCGATTTCGACAAAAGAATGTGGCGTCAGGACATACGGGGGTCGCTGGCGCATGCCAAAATGCTCGCCCGGCAAAGCATCATTTCGGCGCAGGATCTGGCCGATATCGAACGCGGCATGGCGCAGGTAACCGACGAGATCGAGTCAGGCCGTTTTGAATGGTTGCTCGACCTTGAAGACGTACACCTCAACATTGAAAAGCGGCTGACCGCGCTGGTCGGCGACGCCGGCAAACGCCTGCACACTGGCCGCTCGCGCAACGATCAGGTAGCGACCGACATTCGCCTCTATCTGCGTGACGCGATCGACGACATCCTCGAACTGCTCAAGCATTTCCAGACCAACCTGCTCGACCTTGCAGAACGCGAAGCCGCCACGCCGCTGCCCGGCTTTACGCACCTGCAGGTCGCCCAGCCCGTCACTTTCGGCCATCACCTGATGGCCTATTTCGAGATGTCGCGGCGCGATGCCGAGCGCTTCGCCGACGTGCGCCGTCGCACCAATCGCCTGCCGCTCGGCGCAGCAGCGCTGGCCGGCACCACCTACCCGATCGACCGCGAGTTTGTTGCCACCGAACTCGGTTTCGACGGCGTGTGCGAGAACTCGCTCGATGCCGTTTCCGACCGCGATTTCGCCATCGAATTCTGTGCTGCCTGCGCACTGCTCATGATGCATTTTTCGCGCATGTCCGAAGAGCTTGTGCTGTGGATGAATCCGCGCTTCGGTTTCGTCAAGATCGCCGATCGCTTCTGTACCGGCAGTTCGATCATGCCGCAAAAGAAGAATCCGGACGTCCCCGAACTCGCGCGCGGCAAGACCGGTCGCGTATACGGCCACCTGACCGCCCTGCTCACCCTGATGAAAGGTCAGCCGCTGGCCTACAACAAAGACAATCAGGAAGACAAGGAGCCGCTGTTCGACGCGGTCGACACGGTCACCGACACACTGCGCATTTTCGCCGACATGATCTCCGGCATCAGCGCCCGCCCCGACAACATGCGCGATGCGCTACGCCAGGGCTTCGCCACGGCCACCGATCTGGCCGACTACCTGACGCGCAAGGGCCTGCCTTTCCGCGATGCGCACGAGGCGGTTGGACTGGCAGTGCGCCGCGCCGAAGAGTTGGGTGTCGACCTGCCGCAACTGGCGCTGGCCGAGTTGCAGAAATTTTCTCCGCTCGTTGCTGACGACATTTTTTCCGTACTCACCGTCGAGGGTTCGCTGGCTTCACGCAATCATCTTGGCGGCACCGCACCAGACCAGGTGCGCGCTGCCATTTCTCGTGCGCGCGCGCGGCTCTAGGCGAGAACGGTCCGACCATGCTGGATAAAATCGGCAAATACGACCTCGTTCGCGAACTCGGTCGTGGCGCCACGGCGACGGTCTATCTTGGCAACGATCCTTTCACGCAACGCGATGTAGCGATCAAGGTAGCGTTCCCGGACATCCTGAAAGACCCGGAACGCGGCAAACTCTACTCGCACCTGTTTCTCAACGAAGCCTCGCTGGTCGGCAAACTTTCCCACCCGCACATCGTGCAGATTTTCGACGCGGTGGTCGCCGAAAATCTCTGCTACATCGTGATGGAATTCGTTGAAGGCGGCACGCTGGAAGATTTCACCACGCCCGGCAAATTGCTGCCGATCGAGCGCGTCGTCGAAATCATTTTCAAATGCACGCGCGCACTCGACTTCGCCTATCGGCTCGGCATCACGCATCGCGATATCAAACCAGCCAACATCCTTTTTTCCGGCACCAACCCGAACTCGGGCGAGATCAAGATTTCCGACTTCGGCGCCGCCATTATCGGCACGCCGGATCAAGTACCGGAGCGCACGCAGGTTGCCGGGATCGGCTCGCCAGCCTACATGTCGCCGCAACAGGTAAAGGAACAGCCACTCGACCACCAGACCGACATCTATTCGCTCGGCGTCGTCATGTACCAGTTACTCACCGGTCAGCTCCCCTTCCAGGCGAGCACGAACTACAACATGATCTACCAGATCATCCACACTGAACCGACAAAACCATCGACGCTGCGCAAGGGCATCCCGGACACCCTTGACACTATCGTCGCACGTGCCATGTGCAAGGACATTGAGCACCGCTACGCGACCTGGGAGGATTTTGCGCATGATCTGGCGCAAGCGTTTCGCAACAAACAGCTTAAATCGACCGTTCGCGATTTCGCCGACTCGGAAAAATTTGACACATTGCGTTCGCTGTCTTTCTTCGATGACTTTTCCGACGTCGAACTATGGGAAGTCCTTCGTTTCTCGAACTGGACTCAGGTACCCCCAGGTGAAATCATCATGCACGACGGCGAGGCCGGCGATTTTTTCTGCTTCCTCGCAGACGGAGAACTCAAGGTCACGAAGAACGGCAGAATTTTGAACCTGCTGACGACGGGCGACTGTTTTGGCGAAATGGCAGTCATCGGCAAAGAAAAACTGCCCCGCGGCGCAGACGTCATCGCCCTGATCGAATCCAAACTGGTGACGATTCGCGGCGAAGCACTAGCCAAAGCATCGGAAGCCTGTCGAATGAATTTCTACCAGTCGTTTCTTTCCGTTCTGGCCAGCCGCCTGGCCTTGGCCAATGCGCGCCTGGCGGCGTTCTGAAACGCTGAGCCGCCTGAATCAGACGATGAAGCAAAAACGCCGCTGAACATTCAGCGGCGTTTTTGTTTGCTCACGGGAAAACGATCGGCCCCTGAATCAGGTTTTAGCCAAGCCTTCAAGCAACTTCTGCAACTCGCCATCCTGATACATCTCTTTCATGATGTCGCAACCGCCGACAAACTCGCCGTTGACATAGAGCTGCGGAATCGTCGGCCAGTTGGCAAAATCCTTGATGCCGTTACGTATCTCCGGGTTTTCCAGCACATTGACGCTAAAGAAATCGGTCACGCCACAGGCTTTGAGAATCTGGACTACCGTCGCCGAAAAGCCGCATTGCGGAAATTGCGGCGTGCCCTTCATGTAAAGCGCTACCGGGTGGCTCGTTACCTGTTCCTTGATCAGTTGCTGCACGTCCATGGGGAAACCTCGAATAATAGTTGAGTGAATCAATCAGGAATTAGTGTAGCGGTTCCTGATGCCCGCCGTCAACGCAGACAAGCACCCGTCACCCGCTCAATGCCGGCCTGATCCGGCCAGGAGCTAACGTCGGAGAAACCTTCGGCAACCAGCAAGGCACGCACTTTCGTTGCCTGATCGTAACCATGCTCAAGCAGCAGCCAGCCGCCCGGCGAGAGGTGCGTTGCTGCACCTTTAACAATGGCACAAATGCACGACAAACCGTCACCGCCCGCCCGTCCATCGGTCAACGCGGCTTGCGGTTCAAAGGGCAGCCCATTTTGCTGCAGATGGGGATCGGCCTCCGCCACGTAAGGCGGGTTCGAGACGATCAGATCGAAGCGCGCCTCGCCGAGCGGCGCATACCAGTCGCCGCATAAAAAACTGACCCGCGCCTGATGGCTGGCTGCATTGGCTCGCGCTACATCGAGCGCATCGGGTGAAAAATCAACCGCGCTGATATCGGCTCCCGGACAAAGGCGAGCCAAGGTGACGGCAACAACGCCCGACCCCGTGCCAAGATCGACGATACGCGGCGCAGCCAGGCGCTGCGCACGCTCCGCCGCAAGATCAACCAGCACTTCGGTATCCGGGCGAGGAATCAGCACGGCCGGCGAGACGGCAAATTCAAAGCCATAAAAATCGGCGCTTCCGACAAGGTAAGCCAGCGGTTCGCCGTTAATGCGGCGGGCCAGCAGCTCCTCCAGCCTTGCCATTTGATCCGGCAACAGCAGCTGCTCAGGACGCGCGATCAGGGCAGCGTGCGTGCAGCCGCTGACATGCTCAATGAGCAGCCGCGCATCAAGCCGGTCTATGCGCTGACTGGCTTGACGCCATGCCTCGCCGATACTCGCCGCCATCTCACTCGCCGCCCTCGGCCAGCATGGCCAGTTGCTCGGCCTGATGCTCGGCAGCCAGCGCGCCGACCAGTTCATCAATGTCTCCGTCCATGATCGCGTCGATCTTGTAGAGCGTGAGATTGATACGGTGATCGGTCACCCGCCCCTGCGGGAAGTTGTACGTGCGAATCCGCTCGGAGCGGTCACCGCTGCCAATCAGGCTCTTGCGCGTCGAGGCGATCTTCGCGTGCTGCTCGCGCTCCTGCGCATCGCGGATACGCGCCACCAGCACCGACATGGCCTGCGCCTTGTTCTTGTGCTGCGAGCGCCCGTCCTGGCATTCGACAACGATGCCGGTCGGCAGGTGAACGATACGCACGGCCGAATCGGTCTTGTTGATGTGCTGCCCGCCGGCACCAGAAGCACGGAAAGTGTCGACACGGATTTCGGCCGGATTGATCGTCACATCTTCCAGCTCATCGGCCTCGGGCATGACCGCGACGGTGCATGCCGAGGTGTGAATTCGGCCCTGCGTTTCGGTCTCCGGTACGCGTTGAACGCGATGCGCACCGGACTCGAACTTGAGTTTCGAATACGCCCCGGCACCGATAACACGGGCGATCACTTCCTTGTAACCGCCAACATCCGACGAACTCGATGAGATGATTTCCACCTGCCAGCGCTGACGCTCGGCGTAGCGCGTATACATGCGGAAAAGATTGCCGGCAAACAGCGCCGATTCGTCGCCCCCCGTGCCGGCGCGAATCTCGAGAAAAATGTTGCGGTCATCATTGGCGTCCTTCGGCAGCAACAACTTTTGCAACTCGTTTTCAATTTCCGGCAACCGCTGCTTCGCCGCCTTCATCTCGTCTTCGGCCAGCTCCTTCATTTCCGGATCGTCCATCATTTCAAGCGCTGACTGCAAGGTCGCCTCAGTCTGCCGGAAGGTCTGATACAAAGCCACCAAGGGACCGAGCTCGGCATGTTCGCGCGTCAGCTTGCGATACTGATCCATATCGCGCGTCGCCTCGCCACTGGCCAATATCCGGTCAAGTTCGTCAAGGCGACCGGTGAGATGTTCCAGTTTGTCGCGGATGCTCTGTTTCATGGGATAGGCAATCGGGGATACGTAAGCGAAGGGTGGAGAACTGCAGAAGCGACGCGTCGGCGCCGATCAGCTACTCGCCGGAGTGGAGATGAAACAGGCGCGAAACGAGCGTTTGCAACTCAGCGCGATCGCCCTCTGCCTGACTGAGCGTTTGCGTCGGCGCGTGCAAGAACTTATTGGTCAGGCGATGCGAGAGGTGGTCAAGCACACGCGCAGGATCTTCTCCCTTGGCCAGCAGCTTGAGCGCATGCTCCATCTCGTGCCGGCGGGTGCGCTCGGCGGCATCGCGCAGTGAGCGAATCACCGGCACCGTATCCCGGTTCTGCAGCCAATGCAGAAAACTATCGACGCGCTCGGCAATAATCGCCTCGGCATCAATCACCGCTGCCTGCCTCGACTCAAGGCCTGACTCGACGACCTGCGCGAGATCATCGACGGTGTACAGAAAGGCGTCATCCAGCTCGCCAACCTCAACTTCAATATCACGCGGCACCGCCAGATCGACCATGAAAATCGGACGGTGGCGGCGTGCCTTGATCGCGCGCTCGACCATGCCAAGACCGATGATCGGCAACTGGCTGGCCGTACAGGAAACGACAATATCGAACTCCGCAAGACGCCCGGCGATCTCATCAAGCCGGATCGCCGTCCCGCTAAAGCGCTCGGCCAGCGCCATGCCGCGCTCGACGGTGCGATTGGCGATAACGATCTGCTTTGGATTCTGCGCCGCGAAATGCGTGGCACACAGCTCGATCATCTCGCCGGCGCCGATGAAAAGAATTTTCTGGTCGCCGATGCGCTCGAAAATCCGTTCCGCCAAATGCACAGCGGCAGCGGCCATCGAAACGATATTGGCGCCGATCGCCGTTGTCGAGCGCACCTCCTTGGCCACTGCGAACGAACGCTGGAACAGCTTGTGCAGGGAAGTCCCGAGCGTACCGGCCTCTTCGGCGACACGCACGGCATCCTTCATCTGACCGAGAATCTGCGGCTCGCCAATGACCATGGAATCGAGCCCGCTAGCCACCCGGAAGGCATGGCGAACGGCATCGCGCTCAGGGTACGTGTACAGGTAAGGCTCGATTTCCTGGCGACCGATACGGTGGTACTCGGCCAGCCAGGCAGCAGCGGCTTCCGGCGCATCGGTAGCGCAGTAAAGCTCGGTCCGATTACACGTTGAAAGGATCGCCGCCTCGTGCACTGTCCTCGCACGCATCAGGTCGGCCAGCGCTTGCTGCAATTTCTCGGCGTGAAAAGCCACCCGCTCGCGGACCGACAGCGGCGCCGTGTGGTGATTGATACCGAGAGTGAATAGCGCCATGCGGGAAACCGTGGATGCACAAGTATTGGCAAATCAGGAGGCCGATTATACCACCCGCCCCCCACCCCTCCGGAATGACGCAGATTAACAGCAAGCATTGTCCGGCGTGGCGCAACATCTTTCCCGCACACCGCAAACCGGCTCGATTGATCACAGCCGCTACGCAAGTACCCGCCAAGAGGCTACCATGTCACCCGCAACCACTCACTGGTCAAAAGTTTATGCCTAACCACAACGCCTCCGATCCAATCAGGCTTCCCGCCGGACTCAGCCAGCGCTATGAAGTGCGCGGCGAACTGGGATGTGGCGCCACCGGCACGGTGTTTCTCGCCTGGGACACTTTTTCACAACGCGAAGTCGCGCTCAAAGTCGCGCATCCGCAAGTATTCCGCGACGAGCCCGATCAGCTTCTGGTGCGCAAGGCGTGGCTCAACGAAGTGCATCTGGCCGGCAACCTGCATCACCCCTACATCGTCGAGGTCTATGACGCTGGTTTTGGCGACGACAGCGCGTATCTGGTGATGGAATATCTGCCGCACGGCACGTTGCAGCCGTACACCAAACCCGACAACCTGAAGCCGGTTTCCGAAGTGCTCGAGATCGCCTACAAATGCGCCAGCGCGCTTGATTACGCATGCCGCGCCGGAATCATTCATCGCGACATCAAACCGGCCAATCTGCAGTACGTCGGCCCCGGCGAAGCCAAGGTCTGCGATTTCGGCGCAGCGTACTGGTCGCGTGACGACTCGGCAACGCAAGTCATGGACATCGGCTCGCTCGCCTACATGGCGCCCGAACTCTTTCGCCAGTGGGTTACGCCACAGGCCGACATTTACGCACTCGGCGTTGTGATGCATCAATTGCTCACCGGCAAGCGTCCCTTCGACGCGCCCGATCAGGCCTCGCTGATGTACAAGGTGCTCAATGGCGAGCGCGAACCGCTGAGCAGCTTCCGCCCCGACTTGCCACCGAGTCTTGATGCCTTGCTCGACAAGATGCTGGCACGCAGCCTCGAAGACCGTTTCGCCAACTGGCCGGCAGCGCTCTCGGCGCTGACCACCCACTGCGCCAGCGCATCGATCGCACACAAGGCCGTTGAGGAGCGCCCCGCCGAGGCCGAGCTCTATGACGAACTGCGCCGCCTGCCGCTGCTCGAATCGCTCAATGACGCCCAGCTCTGGGAATTACTGCGCATCTCGCGGTGGCGAAAAGTGCCGGCAAAAACCGTCTTCATGAAAGAGGGGGACAACGCCCGCTCATGCTACCTGCTGCTCAAGGGTGAAGCGCGCGTTTCGCAGCAGGGCAAGCTGATGGCGCTGCTTGACCCCGGGACGCTGTTCGGGGAGCTGGCTTTCGCCGAAGAAATCCCGTCACCGAGGGCCGCAACGGTAATCGCGGCAAGCGACGGAATCATCGGCAAATGGCCCTACGCCCGCTTGCATAGCGCCTCGCCAGAACTGCAAACAAAAATGCTGAAAATTTTTTTCCGCCTCGCCACCGAGCGCCTGAAACAATCTGACGAGCGCTACCTGCGCCTCTACCGGCAACATGGTCAGGGCGAAGAGACCGCCTGATATTTTCACGCGTCATTGCTTGCCGCTCACACTTTCCTCAACAGCCTTCAGCCCGGCAGCAGCCTCCAACCTAGGCCAGCCGCGGCGCAATTCAGGTCGCACGGGAACTTTTCCCGAGACAAAAGAACTGCTGCGCTGCTACCCTCGCGCTCTTTTGATGAAGCATCAGGGGGATGAGTAGTGGAAACGATTTCAAACTGTCAAGCCCGGACCACCGCACGACCCGAGGGCGACGTTGGCCATGCGCCAGAGGCATCGGAAATGACGCTTTCACTTTCTCCGCAAAAGCTTCTCGTGATGTTGGCAACATTTTTCACCTTGCCGCAAGTCGCTCTTGCCGAAAACAAGGCCGAAATTTTTGAGACCACGACGGTTAAAGTTGTCGGAACAACGCCACTTCCCGGCATTGGCGTGCCGCTCAACCAGGTGCCTGCAAATGTCCAGGCAGCATCTGGAAAATCCATGGACGCGCAAAAGTCCCTGAACCTTGCGGACTTTCTCGACGGTAATCTGGGGTCGGTCACGATCAACGACACGGTAGGCAACCCCTATCAGCCCGATGTCAGTTACCGGGGCTTTACCGCATCGCCTCTGCTGGGAACGCCGCAAGGCCTGTCGGTATTCCTGGATGGCGTGCGCATCAACGAACCTTTTGGCGACATCATTAACTGGGACCTGATTCCTTCCAACGCCATCGCCAACATCAATCTCATTCCCGGCTCGAATCCGCTATTCGGCCTAAATACTCTGGGCGGTGCGCTGTCTGTCCATACCAAAAGCGGCGCTGAAAATCCGGCGACTTCGGCAAGCGTCACCGGCGGTTCGTGGGGGCGTCGGGCGTTCGAATTTGAGACAGGAGGGAAAAAGGACCGGTTCGATTATTTCATTGCGGGCAACATCTTTCATGAAGATGGCTGGCGAATGGCATCATCCAGCGATGTCCGGCAGCTATTCACAAAACTTGGCTGGCAGGATGACAAAAGCAACTTCGATCTTTCCGTGGTGCTGGCCGACAATACAATGAACGGCATTCAGGCGCTCCCGCTGGAGATGCTCGGCAACCGCCGAAAAGCTTATTCCATTCCGGATAGCATTGAAAACCGGTTGGCGATGATCACGCTTAATGGCAGCCACTTTATTACCGATGACAAGATGGTGGCGGGAAATATTTATTTTCGTCACAACCGCACCAATGGCTTTAACAGCAACTTGAATGACGACTATCCGGGCGACGGCGTCGCGTCTTCTTCAACAAGCGTTGCTTGCGCAGGGGTTATTGCCCCGTCCACATGCGACCCCTATGCCCGCAACGTGGTCACCACAACAAACACGAATGGATACGGCGGCGCGGCTCAGATGACTGTGTTCGAAGATCTCTTGGGGCACAAGAACCAACTGACGGGAGGACTCAGCGCAGATTTCGGACACACCCGTTTCAGCAGTGATGCGCGGATTGCCAATGTTGTTGGCATTGAAACCGTCAGCATAGAGCCCTTTGATGCGCCACAAACGGTGAGGCTCAAGGCCAACAATGCCTATTACGGGCTGTATGGAACCGACACCTTTTCAGTAACAGACAAGCTCCACGTCACATTGTCCGGTCGATACAATCTGGCCTTTGTAAAGTTGTCGGGAACGAGCCTGGACCTTACCGATGATTCGCTGACACCCGGCAACCTGGACGGCAAGCACCGATACACCCGGTTCAACCCCGCTGTCGGCGTCAATTTCAACCCGACAAATTCTTTCGGTATCTATGGCGGTTACAGCGAGGGCATGCGCGCACCAAGCCCGATCGAACTGGCCTGCGCCGATCCGGATCATCCTTGCGCCTTACCTAACGCCTTCGCCGGCGACCCGCCTCTGAAGAAAGTGGTCTCGCGCACATGGGAGGGCGGTTTCCGTGGCCGCCTGAGTGAAAACACAAACTGGAATGCGGGTCTCTTCCGTACCGAGAATAGCGACGACATTCTATTCATCGCAAGCAGTGCATCGGGCAGCGGTTATTTCCAGAACGTCGGCAAGACGCTTCGCCAGGGCGTTGAACTTGGCGTGAACGGGACGGCAGATAAATTCAGCTTTGCCGCAAACTACAGCTATGTGGATGCGACCTTCCAAAGTCCTTTCTCCGCAAGCTCGAGTGCGAACAGCAGCGCCGATGTAGACGGCAACATTCAGGTTAGCAAAAACAATACGATACCCGGCATTCCCCACCATACGCTGAAACTGCGGCTGGGCTACAAAATCACCCCCGCATGGCGAGTCGGCAGCAATATAGTCGCAACGTCCAGCCAGTACGTGCGCGGTGACGAAAACAATCAGGACACGCGCGGAAAAATCCCTGGCTACACCGTAGTCAATCTGGACACCCACTACGAAATCAACCGGAACTGGAAAGTCTTCGGAAAGATTGCCAACGTCTTTGACAAGAATTACTCGACGTTCGGACTCCTGGGCGTCAATGAATTTACCGGTCCGGGCAATTCATTCAGTTCCAACTCGGCGACCTGGAATCAAAGCGACCAGTTTCGCACACCAGCCGCACCTCGGGCTGCATGGGTGGGAGTTACCTATGAATTCGATAAATAGCAGAGCCATTGTATAAACACCGCACCATGCCAAGCGACTTTCAGACGGTGTTTTAATCTGCCATCAAATAGCCCGCCCGAGTGGTGGGCTTTTTCTTTGGTGCGTCAGCTCGCGCCGGCTACTGGCTGTCGTCAGAACTTCCCGCAACCGCCTTGACCCCAGCGGCAGCCACATCGACCGTCGCACTGACCACCGTCACACCAACCTTGACCGTAGTGGCAACCACGCTAAGCGTAGTATCGGCGACCGTCACCACGGAGCAACTGCTACAGAAAACAGCGAGCAGCGCGAGTGGCATATTCATTCGCATGAATCCTCTTTCAGGATGAAACATTGCCGGCTGGTGACGGCACTGTGGCGGCACAAAGGCCAGAAAGCACAAAGCCCCGGCTTGCGACCGAGGCTTTGTGCTTGACTGTACTGGTGGTGGAACGCGTCCACCACGGAAACCAAGATCCTACAAATGACCATTATCGGAAGAACTGCCGTTCTGTCGAACATTTACTGCAGCTTGTCGTGCTTTGCTCTACTCCCCGCATTGCAACGTCACTTGTCGCGCAGGAGGGCATGGAGGGGCTGATTCGACGGGAAGCGCGTTTTAACGGAGGTCGTACCAAACCCCTCGCCCACTGCCGTGCAGGTTCAGCGTGCCGCGTTCAACCAAGAGACGGAAATGCTGCTTGAGTGTATTGCGGCTGGCGCCGGTCAGCTTGATGGCATCGCCAATAGTCACGCGACC
>CAJAHZ010000100.1 GCA_903939665.1 uncultured Pseudomonadota bacterium
CAATGACAGTAGATCGCAGGGTTATGCGGTCGAAGAAAAGCAACACATCATGTAATATTGCATTAACCGCGGCCGGCGCGTTTCAAGGTACCGGCCTCTGAAACAGGGCAAACCCGTCGCGAGGCGGGGACGCAAAGCTACCGGCCTTCCGCCTGATCCCAATCGATCGGCCAAGGCAGCGGGGCTACCAGAGAGCGAGGTTGATCGTGATCCATTCCTCACAGCACTGCACAACGAAATCATCGACGCACGTCGACAGTTGCAGTCGCCCCGGACGGTCTCTTGGTATCGGCCCTGTCGGTTCTCAACGCTTTGCAGCAGCAAGCGTAACGGTAACGAGGGCAAG
Source organism: uncultured Pseudomonadota bacterium (assembly GCA_903939665.1). GTDB lineage: Bacteria > Pseudomonadota > Gammaproteobacteria > Burkholderiales > Rhodocyclaceae > CAJBIL01. The sequence goes on from CAJAHZ010000100.1 coordinate 347, forward strand.
GCCATGAGCAAATACACTTCAAACAAGGTGATTTCCTTGAACGGTCTCGGGCGTGATCGCAGCCCGGGGCAACGGATTCTCGGCGAATGCGGGGACCAGCTTGAGGAAGGCTTGACCGCCTGGTTGCGCGACGTCGCCACGCCGGTTTCGGAGGAGCTTTTTGTCCTTGCCGACTCGACGCGCGAACGGATAAAACAGACCCGCTATCTCGACCTGCGCGCCGATATCGAAAAGGACTGGCCGCAACTGATCGAGGCTTTTCGCCGCGAACTGTCCGCCGAAGCAACGCGCTGCCTGGGCAAGAACAGCCAGAACAACAGCAATCGGGAAGCCCCGCTTGAAGTTCCTGACTTTGAAGGCCTCACCCTGGTGGACGATGAAGACCTCTCTGAAAACATCGTGCTGCGCGAATTTGCCGCGCAACTTTCAGAAACCTGCAACACCGAACTCTATTCGCTCGACCGCCGCGTGGCCGCCCTGCTAGGTCAGGACGAACCCGTTGATCACACCAATCCGCTGGCCCCGCCGATCATCTGCCAGGCGCTTACCGACGCCTGCGCGGCCTTGGGTTCGGATGCCGAAGATCGCCTGCTGTTGCTGCGCCGACTGGAGCGCCATCTGCATCTCGCCCTGCCGCCGATTTACCAGAAGATCAATGCTCGCCTGATCGAACGCGGGATATTGCCCGATCTGAAGCGCGACTTCCGGCGCAGCACCCCGGTTGCCGGCTCAGGGGCTTCGGTCGCCACCGAAATATCGGTGACGCAAACGGCCTCGGGAAATACCGTGCCACTAGGCGGAGATGGCATACTCGGCGCGCTGCAAAGACTGGTTCAGTCAAGAAGCGCGGGGCAGGGATTACCCGGCATGCCAAACGAAGGGGGCGTCGTACAAACCGCCACTATCGGCCCAGCCACCGACGCTGCCAACAACCTCGCAGCCGGCCCGATGCCGGACGCAGCGACCCTCAGCCATCTGTTTTTCGTATCGCTCGACGAGCTGCAACATCAGCCGATCGGCGATATCGAGAGCGTCCCCGTCAACCGGGTGCGCGCTGTTCGCGAGTCTGCGGCGGCGCGGCAAATGGGCCATCTCGAATCAGTAACGATCGATATCGTGGCGATGCTTTTTGACTTTATTTTTGACGACCGCGATATCCCGCCGGCCATCAAGGCTTTAGTCAGCCGTCTGCAGATACCAGTACTCAAAGTTGCAATGCTTGACAACGAGTTTTTCAGCGACCGTCAGCACCCGGCACGACGTTTTCTCGGCAGCATTTCGGGCATTGCCGTTCGCTGGGGCAGTGCAGTCGATGAGACCGACCCCTTCTATTGCAAACTGGCCGAACTCGTCGAACATATCCAGAACGAGTTTGAAACCGATGTAAAAGTTTTTGGTACGGCGCTGGCCATCCTCGACGTCTTCGTTAGTCAACGCGAGAACGAAGAGGAGAGCACGGTCCTGACCGCGACCGACCTCGTCATTCGCCACGAACAGGAAGCCAGTGCCTGGGAACGCGCGCAGCATGCCGTGCAAACCTTCTGGGTACGCCCGCTACCTGCGTTGATCGAGGCCTTCGTCAGCGACCACTGGATCTACGCACTGCAAAAAGTTGCGCTGGAACATGAGGCCGACAGCCCCGCCTGGAAGTCTGCAACGAGCGCGATGGAAGATCTTGACTGGAGCGTCCAATCAAAGAAATCGCAAGATGACCGGCTCAAGCTGATCAGCATGCTGCCGCGCCTGCTCGGCCAGCTCAACAAGGGCCTCGACAGCATTGATGCGGACCCGGCGCA
>CAJAHZ010000101.1 GCA_903939665.1 uncultured Pseudomonadota bacterium
GGGGTGCGCAGCGTAATGCGCTGTCACCGGCCAGCTTCATGCAGATTGAAAAATCGCGCCGCTGGATGCGCAATGGCTAAAATCAACTTCTGATGGACACCATAACCAAACAGTTGCGTCGTTTTTATCTCCTTTATACCGGCGCTTTTGTCGTTTTTATTCTGGCGCTCGGTGTGCTGGAGCGTCACGGCATGCCGCCGCGCTGGATCGGCTACGCGTTTCTTTTTCTGACCATCTGCCTGTACGCCACGATTGGCATAATGGCCCGTACCGCCAACGTTTCCGAGTATTACGTCGCCGGTCGGCGCGTGCCCGCCGTATTCAACGGGATGGCGACCGGCGCCGACTGGATGAGCGCCGCCTCTTTTATGGGGCTGGCCGGAACGCTCTATCTCTCCGGCTATCAGGGGCTGGCCTACGTGATGGGCTGGACCGGCGGCTACGTCCTGGTGGCCTTGCTGCTGGCGCCTTATCTGCGCCGGTTCGGGCAATACACCATTCCCGACTTTCTCGGCGCGCGCTACGGTGGCAACGCGGCGCGTCTGGTCGGTGTTTTTTCGGCCATCCTCGCGTCTTTCGTTTATGTCGTCGCGCAGATCTATGGGGTCGGCGTGATTACCAGCCGTTTTGTCGGGCTGCAGTTCGAGATCGGTGTTTTCGTCGGACTGGCTGGCATTCTCGTCTGCTCCTTCCTTGGCGGCATGCGCGCCGTAACCTGGACACAGGTCGCCCAGTACATCATCTTGATCGTCGCCTATATTGCCCCCGTGGCGATGCTTTCGTTCAAGGTGACCGGCGTACCGATACCGCAGATCGTTTATGGCGAGGTGTTGCAGAAGGTGACGTTGCTTGAAACGAAGATCTTTTCCGCACCCGCCGAGATTGATGCGCGCCGGCTCTACCGCGAGCGTGCCGATGCCTACCACGAGAAGATACTTCGCCTGCCTGCATCGTTGATCGAAGAGAAGCAAGAGCTTTCAATCCGGATCAACAAGCTCAAGGGAAGCGACGCGCAGATGCGGGAGGTGGCGGCGCTTGAACGCCAGCGTCGCGAGATGCCGCAAACCCCCGAGCAGGCAAGTGATCGTTGGGACGCCGCAATGCGCGTGGCAGCACAGCGTGGTGCCGAGCCAACGCACCATGCCACGGCTTTTCCAGGGGAAAACGAGTCCGCGCAGCGTACGGCGCGCTTGAATTTTCTCACCCTTATTTTTTGCCTCATGGTCGGCACGGCCGCCCTGCCGCATGTCCTGATGCGCTACTACACGACGCCAACGGTGCGAGAGGCGCGCAACTCGGTGTTCTGGTCGCTGTTTTTTATCCTGGCGCTTTATCTCACGGCACCTGCCTATGCGGTGTTTGCCAAGTATGAAATCTATTCGAGCATCATCGATACCGGCATTGCGCAATTGCCGGGCTGGGTCAGCGCCTGGAGCAAGATCGGTCTGGTGTCGATCGAAGACATCAACCACGACGGCATACTCCAGTTGGCAGAGCTCGCGCTTAACCCCGATGTTATCGTGCTCGCCACGCCAGAGATCGCCGGTCTGCCCTATGTCGTTTCGGGTTTGGTGGCTGCTGGCGCCCTGGCCGCCGCATTGTCGACGGCGGATGGTTTGCTGCTGACCATCGCCGGGTCCTTGTCGCATGACGTTTACTACAAAATTTATCGGCCCAACGCTTCAACGCAGTGGCGTCTGGTTGTGTCGAAGTCAGTACTGCTCGTGGTTGCGGTTATTGGTGCACTGGTGGCCTCACAGAAACCGGCGAGCATCCTGTTCATGGTGGCCTGGGCCTTTTCGATTGCCGGTGCCTCCTTCTTTCCGGCGCTGGTGCTCGGTATTTTCTGGAAACGCGCAAATCAGGCCGGCGCGGTCAGTGGCATGGTCGTCGGTTTGCTGATCACGCTTTACTACATGGTCCGCGTGCAGTTCGATACCATCCCCTGGCTGGGCATCCATGGCATCGGTATGGAGCCCTGGCTGGGTATTCAGTCTACCTCGGCAGGCGTCTGGGGGGTGGCCATCGGCTTTGTTACCATTGTTCTCGTCAGCCTGCTGACCGACCCGCCGTCGAGAGACGTGCAGGATTTTGTCGAAACCATTCGCTATCCTGCAGGTTAGCGCTGATGTTCTTGTGGGACTAATGCGCATGTACTGTCTTGGTTCGCGGGTACGCAAGGATGGTTTTTTGATTTGCCCAAGGCTTCAATCAACCTCACCAAAGGAGGGGGGGTCAAATGCCGCTGACCAAAAAACACAAGGACTATTGGCACCGCAATCTGATCGTGACCGGTGCCATGCTGGGTCTATGGTTTCTTGTTACCTTTGTCACCAGCTATTTTGCGCGCGAACTGAATGATTTTACTTTCTTTGGTTTTCCGTTTGGCTTCTATATGGGCGCCCAGGGTTCCCTGATCATTTATCTGTTGATCATCTGGTATTACGCCCGCTACATGAACCGGCTTGACGAGGAATACAGCGTTCACGGGGCTGATAGCTGATCAGTGGGTGGAGCGGCGGCGATCATATTCAGCGTAGGGGGTCGGGGAGAAGGTGCATCAGATCGGCGCGTTGGGCATCGCGCATCAGGCATTCAGCGTATTTCGGATCAAAGTCGACGAGTCTGCGGATGGTTTTTTCGACATTCTCGGCATCGCGCAGGTAATGGCAGGCCATGCCCAGTTGGTAGTAGCTGATGCCGTTCATCGGCTGCAGCCTGACTGCCTCGCTCAGTGCCCCGGCGGCTTCGGCATGATTGCCGATGGCCGCGTACGCGAGGCCCATGCCATACCA
>CAJAHZ010000102.1 GCA_903939665.1 uncultured Pseudomonadota bacterium
AGCGCATCGTTGCGTCGCGCGCCATCGGTCAGCAGGAGTATGCGCGAGTTGTAATCGCCCGGTCGGTTAAAGCCGCGCACGCCAAGATAGGTGTAATTGCGGTCGTTGCTGGTATAGACGCCGGGCACGCTGGCAAGCGCTTCGCCCAGGTTTCGATAGCTTTGCCGACGCAACTCGTCTTCCGGGATCACGGTCACCGAAGCCGGTGAATCTGAAAGCGGTTGCGCGTGGCGCGCAGCGCCCACCACCTCGACTCGCAGCAGATCATCAAGCGACATTTCCGCCAGTCCTGCCGCGTCGGGCAGTGCCGCTGTTGCGGCGAGCGGCAGCATGCCGCACGCGGCAATGGCAATCTGCCGGAATCCGCGACGGGCTTGTGCTGAATGCATAAGTCCCCCTCCCCTTTGGCGCTGCAAGAAGCTAACATAATTGTTTGGGCGAATTATGCGATATTTTCTGCGGAATTGATCCCGCTTTCGTGTACGCCGCAGCGTATTGCATAGCCCGTTGGCTTTAAGCGTCAAGAGTCTGGCCTGCGTGCGTCCATCTGTCAGCCTTTACTTCCGATGCTTGCGGAAATCCGTGACGAAGCCTTCAGCGCCGCGAAACCAGCAATACGCCAGCCAGAACCAGGCACGCGCCGCCAATTTGCGCCAGCGAAAGTGGTTCACCGAGCAGCCACCAGCCGAAGAAAATCGTCAGCATCGGTCCGACCGTGCCGATCAGCACCGCTTTGGACGAGCCAATTCGGCGGATCGCAGCCGACTGCCAGAATACCGGCAGGACGGTTGAGAAGAGCGCCATGCCCGCGCCATAGCCATAGATTGGTAGCGGCTGGGCCAGCGCCGAGAGCGGCTGCGCGGCGAGAAAATGCAGAAGCGTCGCAAGAGTCGAGACGAGCATGGCAACTGCGGTAAAGCGCAGCGAGCCGAGACGGTGGATCATTGAAGCGCTGCCGGATAGATAGAAAGCGTAGGACAGCGATGAGGCGAAAACAAAAGCAACGCCGGTCAGCACCGCCCGGGAGTCGCCGGCAAATTCGAGGTCGTGGAAAAACGCCAGCGCAATGCCGGCATACGACAGCAGCAACGCGCCGATCTCCCGCCGGGATAGTGTCTTGCCCATGAACAGAACGCCGATCATTACCGTCAACGTCGGGTAGGTGAATAGAATCAGCCGTTCGAGACCGGCAGTGATGTAGCGCAGACCGATGAAGTCGAGAATGCTTGCGCCGTAGTAGCCGAGCAGTCCGAGTGTGCCGAGCATCAGCCAGTCGCGGCGGGTCAGCGGCGGCGCAGCGCGGCTGGCGACGACGGCGACCCAGACAAAGACCGGCAACGCAAACACCATGCGTAGCGACAGCAGCGTCACGGCGTCGACCGGAACGGCTTGCGGTATGGCGTAGGCCAGCTTGACAAAAATCGCCTTGAACGAGAAGCCGAGTGCCGCGAGGATCGCCAGCGCTACGCCAAGTCGTTCGGAGGACCAGTATTTCCCGGGCATGTTGTGGGCAATCGAAAAAGCGTGCGCTGAATGCGCAACCTTTGGCAGCTGACCATTCCGCTGTTGGTGGAAGGTGGGCGCCAATCAGAGGTTTTCGGCAATAACGCAGGATAAACGAAGAGAGCGATCAGTACGACCTGACTGCGCTGTGCTGTCAAGGGGGGAGGTGAATCGGATATAATAAAAGGCAAAGTGGATATTGATCCTTCGCTATTGCGATCAGATAGTTGCGGCGGAGGGTTCGTCTTTTTGCAAGTTTGAAAAGCCGCCATTCACCGTTGATGGCAAGCCCCTATTTCATGATGCCATTTTGCCCTTGCGGGCGAGAGAAAACCTTGATTTTCCGTGTCAGCGGATCATCGGGCGGCGTTTCAAGTCACTACTTTTACGAGCTACACAATGCCGAAATATGCCTACCACAACAGGCTTTCCGTGGTTGTTCCTGTCAAGAACGAGCAA
>CAJAHZ010000103.1 GCA_903939665.1 uncultured Pseudomonadota bacterium
CCGAGGCCGAGCAGAACAGCGAGCATGATGGTCGAGAAGGCGGCGCCGGCACCGACCTTGCCGCCCATCATCGCCGCACCGATGCCGCCGCCGAGGCCCAGCGCAAAAACGCCAAGCACAATCACGACGACACCAACCAGATAGAGCAGGCCGACCAGCGCCAGTTGGCTGAAGTTTTTCTGAAAACCGGCGAACAGGTGGCCGAAAGTCAGGCCTTCGCCATCTTCAAGGCTGCGGCAGCCGAGCATCAGGCCGCTGCTGATGACCGGCATGAAGATGTTCACGGCCAGTGAGCCAACGACCGGAATCAGGTTGGTCAGCATGATGACGATGAGGAGCACAACGGTGATGCCGATCCACAGACCGGTGGCTTCGCGGAACAGACCCCAGCCGCCGCTCCACCAGGCGCTGCCGCGGCCAGCCGTGCAGCGGTTGGGTTCGCCAGCCAGACTGCCGTCGCCGCCGCTGCGTGCATCCTCGACGTGCGCCGTGGGGGCCTGAAAGGGGTTGTTGGTCCAGGCAGCCGGGATCGGTCGTTCGCCTTTTTCAAACGGGTTCTGCTCAGCCATGATTTTGTCTCCCTGACGGTTGTTGTTAACTTATCAAATGGTGCCGCTGCGCTTCATTTCCCAGTATCGATTGACCAGTGCAACGGGTAGTTGCGGCGGGTCGGTGTCCAGCACATTGATTCCCTGTGCGCGCAGTCGCGCGAGCTGCGTCTGGCGTGCCTGCCGATAATCAATTGCAGCAGCATAACCGAGCGCGTCGTCAAAGTCTTCGACCGGCTTGTGCAGCAGTTGATCGAGACCGCTTTCGCGCAGGCTGGCAACGAGTACGAGGTGACGGCGGCGCAGCTGGATTAGCGCTGGTTGCAGCGTTGCGTCGTCCTCGTCGCGCAGGTTGGTGAGCAGGATCACCAGCGAGCGCTTGCGTAGATTGCTGCTCAGGATTTCGCCGGCGGCCAGGTAGTCGGGCGTCTGCAGCGTGGGCTGCAGATCGTAGGTGGCGTTGAGCAGCATCTGCACCGTTGCCGTCGACTTGCGGGGAGCAAAGAAACGCGGCGATGGGTGCGCAAAGGTGCCAAAACCGACCGCATCGCCCTGCCGCAAGGCAACATAGGAGAGCAGCAGCATGGCGTTCAGCGTATGGTCAAAATGCGACAGCGCGTCGTCGCGGCTGCGCATGCGCTGGCCGCAGTCGAGCAGAAAAACGATCTGCTGGTCGCGTTCGTCCTGATACTCCCGGACGATCGGCTTGCGCAGGCGTGCCGTTGCCTTCCAGTCGACATGGCGCAATGAATCGTCGCGCCGGTACTCGCGCAATTGCTCGAAATCCGAGCCTTCACCGCGTCGTCGGCGGCGCAAGACGCCGAGTTGCGACAGGCGGTTGTCGGTAGCGAGCAGCGCGTACTGGGTGATGCGCGCAAAGTTTGGAAAAACGCGCACGGCCTCGGCTTTGCCGGCCTCGTGCTGGCTCAGCCAGAGGCGGAAGGGCGAGACAATGCGCAGCTGCGTCGTGCCGAAAAAATGCTCGCCACGTTCGTTGGGGCGCAGCCGGTAGCCGAGTTCGACCCATTGGCCGGGCGAAATGCGAAATGGCAGTGGCAGCCGTTCGGCAGCGAAGGCGTCGGGGTGATGGTCATAGAGTTCGCCGTGCACCGCGCGCTGTGTGTTCAGGCGCAAGCGGATCGTCTGCTCGACGCCGACCGGCCAGATTTGCGCCATCAGGCGTTCAACGCTCAGCGGGTTGCCGGTGCTGCGCGCCAGCAAGGCATCGGCCACCGCCAGCACCAGCAGCAAGGCGCCGCCGATTTGCCAGGCAAGCAACGCGGTCGGCAGCCAGATCGCCACGCCAGCACAGCCCAGCCACAGGCCGGCAGCGATCAGGAGATTGCGGTGGGGAAGCAGCACGGGCTTCAGCCTTTTCGCCGCTTACACGCGCGGTGCCGGCACTGAGTCGAGCAGGGCCATGAGCAGGGTGTCGGCGGTGAAGCCTTCGATTTCCGCCTCGGGCGAGGTTGTCACCCGATGGCGCAGGGCGGGCAGGGCGACGCGCTTGATGTCGTCGGGCGTTACGAAGCAGCGTCCGCCGAGCAGCGC
>CAJAHZ010000104.1 GCA_903939665.1 uncultured Pseudomonadota bacterium
CTTGAATCGGCGCAGCACGCCAAGATCGGCCAGAATCTCAAGTACGATCAGCACGTTTTCGCCAATCACGGCATCGCATTGGCCGGTGTCGAACACGACACACTGCTGCAATCCTATGTGCTTGAATCTGGTAAGGACGGCGTGCGCGGCCACGATCTCGGCCAGCTCGCGCTACGCCACCTCGGGCTGTCGACGATCCCCTACGAAGCGCTGTGCGGCAAGGGGGTGAACCAGATATGTTTTGATCAGGTGGCAGTCGAAACCGCTGCCGAATACGCCGCCGAGGATGCCGATCTGTGTTTGCGCCTGCACGCCCGGCTTTACCCGCAGATCGCTGCAGATCAAGGACTGGCGCGCATCTACGGCGAGATCGAGATTCCGGCGCGCGACATCCTGTATCGCATCGAACGCACTGGCGTACTGATTGATTCGGCGCTGCTCGCACAGCAAAGCAACGAACTTGGCAAGCGCCTGATGGAACTTGAGGCGCTGGCGCACGAGGCCGCCGGTCAGCCATTCAACGTCAATTCGCCGAAGCAACTGGCCGAAATCCTGTTCGACAAACTCGGCCTGCCGGTAAAAAAGAAGACGCCGTCGGGTTCGCCGTCGACCGACGAGGAAGTCCTCTCGGAACTCGCGCTCGATTATCCGCTACCGAAAATCCTCCTCGAGTCGCGCCAGCTTGCGAAGCTGAAGGGGACCTACACCGACAAGCTGCCGAAGATGGTCAATGCCGGCACCGGTCGTGTGCATACCAGCTACGCGCAGGCGGTGGCAGTGACCGGCCGTCTGGCATCAAGCGACCCGAATCTGCAGAACATCCCGGTGCGTACCGCCGAAGGGCGCCGCATCCGCGCCGCCTTTATAGCGCCAGCCGGCTGCCGCATCGTCTCTGCCGATTACTCGCAAATCGAATTGCGCATCATGGCGCACCTGTCGGAAGATGCCCGCCTGCTCGAAGCCTTTGCCCAAGGCGAGGATGTGCATCGGGCGACCGCTGCCGAGATCTTCGGCGTCACGCCGCTCGAAGTCGGCCCCGATCAGCGCCGCGTTGCCAAGGTCATCAACTTCGGACTGATCTACGGTATGAGCGCCTTCGGTCTGGCACGTCAGCTTGACCTTGAGCGCAGCGCGGCGCAGGCCTATATCGAGCGTTACTTTGCGCGCTACCCCGGTGTCGCACGCTATATGGCGACGACGCGCGATACGGCGAAAATGCATGGCTACGTCGAAACCGTTTTCGGCCGCCGCCTGTGGTTGCCCGAAATCCGTGCCAGCCAGGCTGGCCGTCGGCAAGGCGCCGAGCGTGCCGCAATTAACGCGCCGATGCAGGGAACGGCAGCCGATCTGATCAAACTGGCGATGATCGCCGTGCAGGACTGGATTGATGCCGAGCAGCTAAAAACGCGGCTGGTGATGCAGGTGCACGACGAACTCGTGCTCGAAGTGCCGGATGACGAGTTGATGCGCGTGCGTGTCGAGCTGCCGCCGCTGATGACGCACGTGGCCAAGCTGCGCGTGCCGCTGGTGGTCGAGGTGGGTGTCGGGGCGAACTGGGATCAGGCGCATTAGCAGGCAACGTGAAAAAGCGAACCACCAAGACACCAAGATCACCAAGTTACACCAAGAGATTCACTGTTTTTCTTGGTGCAACTTGGTGTACTCCGTCCCTCTGCAGGGAGGCTTCGCGCTGTCTTGGTGGTTTGCATTGCTATTTGCATTTCAACGCGACTGACTGCTAGGCGTTACGTTATTCCCGGTACCTCAAGTATCTGGAATTCCGCTTTCCCGCCGCGATTCGCATCGTCGATGTCGACCACCGTCGCGCCGCCAAACGCCAGCTTGAGCTGGCTCCATTCTTCGACCGGCAGCTGCGCCCAGTGCCCGAGCAGGGCGCGGATGACGCCGCCGTGGGTGACCAGGGCGATGCGTTGCGCATCGAGTGCCGCCACGCAGTCGACGGCGCGTGCCTGCAGCGTCGCCACCGATTCGCCGCCGGGAGGTACGAAATGCAATACGTCAGCGGCCCAGGCGTCGATCAGTTCGCGGTCGATCTCGGCCCAGCGCTTTCCTTCCCATTCGCCGAAACTGATCTCCATCAGGCGCGCATCAAGCAGGGGTTGCGGGTGCAAAGCCTCGGCGAGGCGACGGGTGCGGCGCAGCGGGCTGGATACGATCCGTGTGTCGCTTGGCAGCAGCGAGCGCAGGCGGTCGGCAACGGGCAGCGGATCTTCGCAGTCGACATCCAGCTGGCCGTAGCAAACGCCCGCTTCAAGCAGCGGGCGCGGATGGCGAATCAGGAATACTTGCACAACAGCCCGCAGTAGAACGCCACTTCAGCCAGCTGTTGCGTGGCGCCGAGGCAGTCGCCGGTATAGCCGCCGATCCGGCGCTCGAACATGCGCGCCAGCCAGAGCGTCGCCACGGCGGCGAAAACGCAGCCGAGGATGGCTTGCTGTGGCGGCAGCAGAAGCAAGGCGAGCAAGGTCGTGGCGCCGGCCAGTGCCAGTTCGCCCCAGCTGATGCGCGTCGCCAGCGGCTTCGCCTTGCCTTCATCGCGCACATAGTCGAGCGTGCGCAGCAAGGTCGTCGCGCAGAAACGCGACAGTGTGTGACCGGCCACCAGCGCCACCGGAATCATCACCAGATCAAGTTCGATCAGCGCGCAGAATTTGCTGAGCAGCAGGATAACCAGCGCCACGGCGCCAAAGCTGCCGATCCGCGAGTCTTTCATGATCGTCAGCACCTGCGATTTTTCCCAGCCGCCGCCGAAGCCATCGACCATATCGCTCCAGCCGTCTTCGTGGAAAGCGCCGGTGATGTAGAGCGTCGTCGCCATCGAAGCGAGCACGGCCAGCGTTTTGGGCAGGAACAGCGAAACCAGCCCGAACACCAGCGCGGCAATCGCCCCCACCAGCAGGCCGACCGCCGGAAAATAGCGTGTCGAGCGATCAAGCGCATCGCTGCTGTGACCGACCCAGGCCGGCACTGGCAGGCGGGTGAAGAAGCGGATTGCGCCGAAGAAGTATTCGGCCTCGCGGCGTAGCGGATTGGCGCTTGCTTCTGTATTCATATCAATCCGAAATGGTGAAGGACGCTGACGGTCTCAGATCGACCCAAATCCGTAGTTGGCGCCCGTCAGGAGCGGACGCTCAACGTTTGAATTCAGCGTCCGGTGGAATTGAGGGTTCGGCCACTTGAACGCCGCCAAACTACGCGGCTTTCAATAGAAACTCGACTTTCACAGCCTCGTATGGAAAAACGATGCGACCGTCCTCTGTTTTGCTCAGCACTCCAGCGTTGAGCAACGCAGTGACGTCGCCGTGCACGGCCTTTACGTCGCGTTCCGCGCGGCGTGCGGCTTCGCGAATGGACACCGGCCCCGCGCCACAAAGCACCTTGAGGAGCTCCCACCGCTTTTCGGTTAGCACCCTCCAAAGCAACTCGGGCGTGGCAAAGCTGATACGCGCAGTCTTCTGAGCTTTTCCTGTCCTCCAAGCGTATGCAAAATCCGCCATGGAATCGGCAGGGGATCGAACATCAAGAGTTACTGTTTTCATGGTTCCACCTCGCAATATCCTTCTGGAAATCGGCGATCAACTGATCCGGCGTAGTAAATGCATAAACACTTTCCTTTTCTCCGAAATGCCGGTGATCGCCCTTCCCAACTTCATTGTCGTAGCGCAGAACGCATGCACCACGCACGACATAGGCAAGCCTGTACTTGAACGTGTGTGCCGACCCGTCGAGCGGCTTCGGAAGGCGCCACAGTACCAATTCCGCAAACGCAGACTCTGAGTAGACGGTACGAGTAGCAACAAGCTGAACGGCTTTCATGTTGGAGATAGTGCCAACATGAAAGGCCGATGTCAATCAGTCCAACGTTACGTGCTGCGACAAGAGACCGAACGTTTGAATTCACCGGCCTGCGCGGCTTTTTGCGCAGGCCGGTGGAATGATGGATGGGTTGGACATCACAATGGCTAAAACGTGATCCAGTGCTCAAACGGCTTCTTCATCGTCGAAGAGAGATTGGTAATGCGCAGCACGCCCTCGGGACCAGCTTTGATGGGGGCTGGTAGAAACTGGGAAGAAGGCTCCGACGTTGGTCTCGTAACGAAATAGAGGGGGCAGC
>CAJAHZ010000105.1 GCA_903939665.1 uncultured Pseudomonadota bacterium
GTCCTGCTGCCAGAACCAGTCGGACGACATCGTCGACAGCGCCTGAAAGCGCTCCTCGCTCTCCTTCAGCGAGGCTTCCCGCAGCGCCAACTCGGCGTTCGCACGCTCAAGCGCCAAGGTGCGTGCCGCAACCTTTTCCTCGAGACTCTCGTTCAGATCGGCAAGCGCTTTCGCCGTCTTTATCTGCTCACGGCGAGACAGGCCGTTGTCGGCCAAAACTCCGGCCAGTTGCGCGTATAGCCGGGTAATGCTTTCGACACGATCCCCGGGCAGAACAGGAATCCGTGAAATCGCCGCCAGGTAGCTCGCCTCGTCAAAGCCGAACTGCCTGGCCTGCTGCCGGAAGGCATCGATATCGGGAACTTCGGTCAGGAACTGCCCGGCAAACACGTTGGCGAGATGCCGGCCCGCCACGACAATCGGCGCGGCGGCATCAAGCAGGCCATTGTGGCAGCGGTAGATTGCGTACGGGATGCCTTGCGCCATGCTTTCGACCAGCGAGCTATCGCTCTCGATACAACGGCGGCAGGTCTCCGCATTGACGCGATGAAAACCGGCGCAAGCGTCTTGCCATCCGGCACGGACAAGCACCACACCATCAACGTCAATAACCGCGCTGGCGATCCCGATCACCTGACTGAAGCGCTCCATGAGCGCTTGCAGTTTCGGGATATCGACGAGATCGGAATACTTGATGCGGCTGCCGCTCATGGCTTGCGCTTTCTGATTACGACTCGACGGCAGAAAATGCAAGGCGGGGAGCCCCGCCTTTTCGCCCCCGGGCCGCCAGCCATGCTCGCGCCTAACTTGGCCTTCGAAGATAGTTCAGCACCGTTGCGGCCTGCGCCTCGGGTGCGTAAGCCAGATGCAAAAGCAGTTGCACCGGACGCGGCAGCTTGCGACCGGATTCGTAGCGAGAACCGCCGGATTGCCCGATCGCAACGCGGCTCCAGAACTCGGACTGATTAAGCGCCAGCTTTTTCCGCTGGGCGAGGGCATCCTCGCCGGTGGTCAGAAAAAGCTTGGGGGCTTTAATGGCTTTTGGCTTGCTCTGCATGATTACCCTCTCGAAAAAGATGTCATTCGATTGTACTCCTCGGCACGCGAGAAAGCGCTTAATTGGCGCCGATCGTTTCATTCGTCGCAGAACCCGCTGCAGCCCATGCCCGGTATATCTGCAACGCCACATGGGCATCGTTTGCCGCATAGAGCATCTGCCGCTCGGTCAAGCGGGAGTTTGCCCAGTTGCTTGTACTGGTTTGCTTGGATTTGTGCAGCTTCTGGCCAAAAAAATGCGCCACCGCCACCTTGGCGCCGACCGTCCCGCGATGCCCCGGCCCGCGCAACACTTCACCGAGATCGAGCAGGTTATTTGTTTCAATGGACAAGCGGGACTGCAAGGCACTCCGGTCATTGCCCAGGCCAAAACCGACTTTCAGCAAATGGGGCGATTCCAGGATTTCCTTTAACGCGGCAGTCCCATGCAGTCGGGAAATCTGGAACAGGTAGGCGTGGTTTTCGGTCGCCAACTGGACGAGGTGCGGGCCCGTCGAGACCTCGCCTTTGCGGAAGGTCGGTTTCGATTCGGTATCGAAACCGATGACATCAGCCGCCATCAGCGCATCAAAAGCCTCGCGGCAAAGGGCTTCCGAATCAACCAGACGCAC
>CAJAHZ010000106.1 GCA_903939665.1 uncultured Pseudomonadota bacterium
CATCGATTCGGCGGGGCAGCTCTGCCTGCTTGGCCGGGCCGATGACATGTTGATCAGCGGCGGCGTCAAGGTTCACCCACTTGAAGTCGAATCGTGCCTGGCCGCTTGCCCCGGGGTTGCCGACGTCGCCGTTACGGCGCTTGTCGACCCGGTATGGGGCGACTCGCTGGTTGCGCTGATCGTTGGCACCGCCGATGCCGAGGCGATACGCGACTGGAGTTGCAAACATCTGGCCTCGGCGCAACGACCACGCCGCGTGCTGCGAATCGAACGCTTGCCGCGCAATCTGCTGGGCAAGCTGGAACGCAGCGCGCTGCGGGACTTGGCCAGAGAGGCCGCATGAGCCTCGAACACCTGCTCGACGCTTCGCGCCTTGCTGTGCTGCGCAGTCGCCTGCAGGCGCAGTCGGCAAACACCGAGGCGCACAGCCTGCTCAGCATTACGCTCGACCTTGGCGCTGGCCATGACGACTGGCTGGCCGCCGACTTTACCAAAACACACACCGGCTACTGGGCACGCCCCGAGCATCCGGGCACCTATTGCCTGGCACTGGGCAGCGCAATGATTTTCAGCACGGCCGGGCCGGCACGTTTTTCCGCATTGCAGGCCGCATTTGCCGGGCTGACGCCGGCCTGGCAACACGACGACAGTGAGCAGACCGGAGCTATCCCCACCGCGCACATTGGTTTCGCTTTTGACGAAGACACGCAAAGCGAGCTGCCCAACGCCCGCCTTGTCGTCCCCGCCATCCTGCTGCAGAACCGCGCCGGACGCCAGACGGCAACCTTCAGTTGCACGGCGCGCGATGCGGAGCGGGCAATCGGGCGCTGGGCCGATGAGTTGCGCGCCGCCAGCCCACGGCATGCCCTCCAGAAGAAGCCGACAACGTTGCTGCGGCGGCCCGCCCCGCTGGCTGATCGTGCTTTTCTGGCGCGCGCCCAATCGGCATTGGCCGACATCAACCGCGGCAAACTTGAAAAGATCGTGCTGACGCGCAATGCCCATCTCGACGCGGGGCAGCCAATCAACATCGCCTCGCTGCTCGCCGCGCTCAACCGCCGTTATCCGGAATGCATGGTCTTCGGATTTGGCAACAAGGGACAAAGCTTCGTCGGCGCAACACCCGAACGACTGGTCTCGTTGACCGGCAAGCTCGTACAGGCCGATGCGCTGGCGGGAACGGCGTGGCTCTGCACTGCGCCGGCGGCTGGCCAGCCGGGCTCGCTCAGCTTGCAGGATGACAAGAATAGCCGCGAGCAACAACTCGTCGTCGATGCGGTGCGTGCCGCGCTCGCGCCGCTGTGCGCCTCGCTCGCCGAGCCACGCACGCCAGAAGTCATGCAGGTTCGCGAACTCCAGCACCTGCGCACCAGCGTCGCTGGCCGCGTGCGTCAAGGCATCGGCCTTTTCGACCTGATCGGCTGCCTGCATCCGACGCCAGCCGTCGGCGGAACGCCGGGCAGCGCCGCCCGCCAATGGTTGCGTGCGCACGGCGAACAGCGCGGTGCGTGGTACACCGGCGGCATTGGCTGGATCGATCGGCAGGGCGATGGCGAAGTCGTGGTCGCCCTGCGCTGCGCACGCATTGACGGCGCACAGGCGGAGCTTTTTTCCGGCGCTGGGATCGTCGCCGGTTCCGACCCGGCGCAGGAGCTGGCCGAGACCGAAGCCAAATTCAGCACCATCATCGAAGCCCTGCAACATACGGCAGCACCATGCGAATATGCCGACGCCGCATCGACCAGAACGGGAACGCAATGAGCGAAACCGAAAAAATTTGCGCTACCGGGCTACTCAATCTGCGCTGGGCACAAGCGCTTGCCGATGGGCTGGCAGCTGCCGGTGTAACCGACCTGGTACTGTCTCCCGGCTCGCGTTCGACGCCCTTGGCGCTCGCTTTCCTGCGCCAGCCAAAATTTCGCTGCCACGTCATTCTCGACGAGCGCAGTGCAGCATTTTTCGCCCTTGGCCTGGCCAAGGCCAACGATC
>CAJAHZ010000107.1 GCA_903939665.1 uncultured Pseudomonadota bacterium
GTCGCGGTTCTCGAGGGCAGTGACCTGCAGGGTGGTCAGGGCAACAACCTGGTCGGTGGTCAGGGCACCCGCCTGGGCGGTTGTCAGGGCAACCAGTTGGTCGGTGGTCAGGCCAAGCTGCACTTGTGCGGTGGTCAGTGCGGCAATCTGTTTTGTCGATAAACCTTGCGCAACCTGCGCCGTCGTCAGCACGCCAATCTGCTGGGTCGTCAACCCTTGCGAGAGCTGATCCGTCGTCAGCACCGCCAAATCACGAGTTTCAAGCGCCTGAATTTGCGCAGTACTTAACACCGCAAGCTGCGCCGTCGTGATGCCAACATAGTCCGCAGTGGTAAACGCAGCAATCTGCGTGGTCGATAGCTGCGTAATCGTCGAAGTAAACAAACCAGTAAATTGCGAAGCCATGATCAATCCCCTTGGGACAGTTGCGTTACCGACGGATAACGACGAAATTCGGTTTTAGCGACAGATAGCGCGCTACGCGCACAAAATCGCTCTCTACAGCGGTTATCGGCCAACCTTCCAAATACTTTAGGACAGTTTTTCCTACAATTTTTGAAAGAAAAATTCCCACTTGTCGCAAATCCTATTCCATCCCCCCCGGCTTTACTGTGAACTAAGTCACGAAAAGTGAAGGGCAGAAGACCAATTTGGGGCTGGTCCCGATTCCACCTTCACCGCGCTTGCATTAAGATACGTGCCTACCCTACCCTTTTGGCCGCTCGCCTTGATTTCATCCCGACGCTTCTTCGCGTTTTTTTCTCATGCCCTCTTGCCTTTTGCACTGGCCACGTCACCACTCGTGGTCATGGCTGAGGCGGCGGGGCAAGCCACCCAAGGCGTCTCGACCGGGATGATGCTGCAGACGGTTGTTGGCCTTGCGCTCGTTCTTGGACTCCTGTTCCTTGCTGCCTACTTGCTGCGCCGGCTGAATGGTGGGCGCGGATTTGGCGGCAACGGCCCGTTGCGCTTGATCGGCGGCCTGATGATCAGCCCGCGCGAACGCATCATCATTGTCGAGGTGGGCGACACCTGGCTGGTTGTCGGCGTCGGGCCAGGCCAGATTCGTACACTCCACACAATGCCGAAAGGCGAAGTCTTGCCCTTTTCGGCGGACGAGAAACCTTTTGGGCAGTGGTTAAAACAGATGATTGAGCGAAAAAATGAAGGCAAGTAAGCTGGTTGGCTGGTGCAGCCTGGGACTACTTCTGTGCAGCCCTCTTGCCGCTTGGGCGCAAGTCGGCGGCATGCCCGCCCTGAGCAGCACACCGGGACCCGGCGGCGGCCAGACTTACACGCTATCGATCCAGACGCTGCTGACCCTCACCGCGCTGACCTTCCTCCCCGCCGCGCTACTGATGATGACCGGCTTCACCCGCATCATCATTGTCCTCTCATTGCTACGGCACGCGCTGGGTACGCAAACGTCACCGCCTAACCAGGTTTTGGTGGGCCTATCCCTGTTTCTGACGTTTTTTGTCATGGCGCCGGTAATGGATAAGATCTACACCGACGCCTATCTGCCACTTTCGGAGAACCGCATCACCTTCCCGCAGGCAATCGAGCGCGGTGCTGTTCCGCTGCGCAAATTCATGCTCAAGCAAACGCGCGAAGCAGACATTGGACTGTTTGCGCGCATGGCCAATGTGCCAAAAATTGATTCGCCAGACGACATTCCAATGCGCGTACTGGTCCCTGCCTTCGTAACCAGCGAACTAAAAACGGCCTTCCAGATAGGATTTGTGATCTTTATCCCGTTTCTGGTGATTGATATGGTGGTCGCCAGCGTGCTGATGTCGATGGGCATGATGATGATGTCGCCGGTGATGGTGTCAATGCCATTCAAGCTGATGCTCTTCGTTCTAGTTGACGGCTGGCACCTTCTGCTTGGGTCGCTCGTACAGAGTTTTGGGACATGACGCCTGAAACCGTCATGGACCTTGGCCGCCAGGCCCTTGAAATGACCTTGATGCTATCCGGCCCGTTACTGCTGGCGGCGCTTGTCACTGGCCTGATCATCAGCATTTTTCAGGCGGCAACCCAGATCAACGAACAAACGCTTTCATTCATTCCAAAACTGGTTGTGATGTTCATCACACTCGTTGTTGCCGGCCCTTGGATGCTGCAAATAATGATCGACTACATCCGGCGGTTGTTCGAGAGCATTCCGCAGATTATTGGCTGAGCAGCCGATGATCAGCCTGACCACCGCCGAAATCAACACCTGGATCGTTGCCTTTTTTTTCCCGCTGACGCGAATTCTGGCGCTGCTGGCGGCCGCCCCGCCATTCAACAACGCGGCCCTGACCCTGCGCGTTCGCCTGATGCTCGGCTTGGCGATTGCGGTCGCGATCTCCCCCGCACTGCCAACCGTTCCGCCCGTCGAACCCGCTTCTGGAATCGGCCTGTGGATACTTGCACTGCAACTGCTCATTGGACTGGCTATGGGCTTCTCGATTCGCCTGATATTCAGTGCAATCGATATGGCGGGTAATATGATCGCAACACAGATGGGCTTGGGATTTGCGACACTCTATGACCCGCAAAATACTGCGCAAACGCCCGTCGTCTCTGAATTCATGGGCTTGCTGGCGCTGCTGATTTTCATGGCGCTAAACGGCCATCTGATGCTGATTGCCACACTGGCGCACAGCTTCACCGTCATCCCGATCAGTGCTACCGCACCCGGCATCGGCACATGGCTTAACCTGGCAAATTTCGGCGGCGTGGTTTTTTCCTCTGGACTTCTGCTCGCACTGCCGATCCTGGTTGCGCTGCTGATCACCAACATCGCTCTGGGCGTACTGAGCCGGGCCGCGCCGCAGCTAAACCTGTTCGCTGTCGGCTTTCCGCTCACGCTGGCACTGGGCTTTGCGATGCTGATCGTCAGCCTGTCGTACCTCGGAGCACCGTTGCAACAATTATTCGAATATGGACTGCAGGCAATGCTGGGGAATTTTGTCGGCGCTGGCCGATAACACCGAAGCCAAAGCCCAAAGCCTGGCGCTAACACCACAGACCCAGAGGCTGGTGTCAACACCACAGACCCAGAGGCTGGTGTCAACACCACAGACCCAGAGGCTGGTGTCAACGTTTCTTCGGTAGCGCGTCGGCGCGCACCAACTGGATGGTGCCTTCAGAAAAACGATGGGTAAACGGCGTACTCGACTCGATGCCTTCGGAGTAATCGAGAATACGGTAGCTGGCATAGCCATTTTCGCGTTGCAGTTGCAGCGCCCGGCGTTTAAGAATCATCATTGCCTCGCCGTCCCCGCCTGTCCGGAAGCTCTTGGCACGCATTGATAAAGAATATGTATCGGAATTCAAAGCTTTTTCTTCCAGGCTCCAGTTCGGCGCCAGCGGATCATATACAAGGTAAATCAAGCCAACAACGATGGCCGCCCCCGCGATGGTCTCCAACGAATAAATATTATTCGGAGAAATTGCGACCGCACCCGATGGAATGAGGGGGCCGTAAATTGGCAGTTGGGCATTATTGGGACCCGGGCCGTTCTTCGGAGGCAGCGTAAGGGCACTATCGCCGACGGTGCTGCAAGCTGCCACGGAAAGCCCAAGAAGGATCAATAGCGTTTTTTGCATGGTCAGGCGATCAAATATAGTTGAACAAACTGAGGCCTGCTGCCGTAACAAAGGATTTTTGAGCGGCTTCAAGTTGAGCCTGCTGTTGCGTGAATTCTGAAATCGCCTTCGTGTAGTCGAGATCCTGCAGCGTGGACAGCGTTTTTGCGTATTGAAGATCGATATCCTCCGAACTGCTGGCTAACGCATCAAGTTCATTCAGACGGGTACCGACACTTGCTTGGACCCGAGCGGTATTGTCCAGCGCCCGGTCCAGCCCCAGCATCTGCAACCCCAAATCATTTGTATATTGCGTCGTCGTATTGGTTGGCCCGAGCGGTGTACGCAACAGGCCGATCACGTTCTGAAGTGTCTGGAAAAGACTCTGGCTGGTGCTTGGCTTGATCGAGAAAGTATCACCGTCGGCGGGTTGACCCTTAACGACGACTTGTGCACCAAAATCCTGCGCTGGGGCGGTTGCTATCAAGGGGATTGCCTGTCCCGGCGTATAAGGATCGCCACCAGTCAGCGCAGCCGGAGCCAAAGGATTCGAGATATCATAAAGCGTGTAGGTGGTTACCGCACCTGCGACGGCAAACCTGACTTCGAGCGCCGGATTGCTCGTATCCTGCCAGCCGAATCCGTTGATCGCCGAAACCCATTGCTGCGGATCGAGGACCGTTCCACCACCGGTGGCTTTGCCCTGGTTGATTCCGCCTCCAGTATTGCCACCGGTTTGGGTAACAAAGCTGCCATTGCCATTCTTGGCGTCCATAAACAGGTCATTGCCTGAGATATTGATGCCCAGCTGGCGGGAAGCACCCACTTGCAGCAGGCGCTCTCCATCGTCGCCATAATACGCGTACGGTGAACTGATGGCCGGTGAAACGGTAGCCGCGCCGCTAACCGCAAAAGGAAGCGTAGCCCCCTGATAGCCCGAGAACAAATAGTCGCCTGCGCCATTCTGACTATTCGCGAGGCCAACCAACTCGCTCAACTGCCCCTCAATGGCTGCGGCAATCGACCCGCGATTGCCGTCATCCAGCGTGGTATTTCCTGCCTGAATCACCCGCTCACGGACATTCTGAATCAGCTCGGTCAGCGATTGCAGCTTCCCATCGACCAGACCCAATTGGCTCATGGCGCTCTTCTGATTTTCCATTTGCTGCAGCGAAACATCTTTCGACTGAGTGACAACCAAGGCTTGAGCCGCAGCAACCGGATCATCCGACGGACTGAGCATGCGCCGCCCTGTCGACATCTGGTTCTGCAGCTTGAACAGGTTGGCCTGATTGTTCTGGA
>CAJAHZ010000108.1 GCA_903939665.1 uncultured Pseudomonadota bacterium
CAGGCGCGGCTGCTGAAGCCGCACCAGTTTGAGCGGGAACGACCGGACGGTTCCGTTCTCGAGATCGTCGGCAAGCCTTTGCCAGGCGGCAGCTTTATTTCCACCTATACCGACATTACCGAGCGCAAGCAAAGCGCGCGCAAGATGGAAAAGCTGCTCAAGGTGCTGCACAACACCATCAGCAACCTGACTCAGGGCGTCAGCATGTATGACACTGATCTCAGGTTGATTGTCTGCAATCAACGCTTCGTCGAGTTACTCGACTTGCCCGATTCACTGTTCGTTACCGGCATGCCGCTGGAATCTATTTTCAGATTCAACGCCGAGCGCGGCGAATACGGCCCGGGCAATGTCGAAGAATTGGTCAAGGCGAGAGTCGATCTGGCGCTTCGTTTTGAAGCGCACTTGTTTGAGCGTCAGCGCCCGAACGGACGCATTCTTGAAATCCACGGAAAACCGCTGCCCGATGGCGGTTTCGTCACCACCTACACCGATATTACGGAACGTAAACGTAGCGAGAACGCACTGCGTGACGCCAAGGATGAGCTGGAATTGCGCGTGCTTGAAAGAACGGCAGAGTTGAGCGAAGCGAATTTGCTCCTGCGCGATATGAGTGAAATGAAAACCGATTTCATGAATACGGTTGCTCATGAGTTGCGCACGCCGCTGACCTCGATTCGCGCCCTTTCGGAAATGCTGCACGACGACCCAAAAATGAGGCTGGATGATCGCGCCCGCTTTCTGGACGTGATTGTCAGCGAAACGGGGCGCCTCACGCGGCTGATCAACGAATTTCTTGATCTGGCTAAGCTGGAGTCTGGTCGGGTTGAATGGAAATCGGCCAATGTCGACCTTGAGGCGATTGTAAGAAAATCTGCCACCGCACTGTCCCAGTTATTTCGCGACAAGGAATGTCGGCTTGAACTGGATTTGCCGAAAGGGCCTTGGGTGGTGGTCGCAGATGACGACCGCCTGATGCAGGTGGTGATCAATTTGCTTTCCAATGCGGTTAAGTTTGTGCCGCAGGGGAGCGGCAGCGTGATCGTGTCGGCGACACTTTCCCCTTCGGAAATCAGTGTTGGGATTGCCGACAATGGCCCTGGCGTCCCGGCGCAGGACGCGGAGGTGATTTTCGAAAAGTTTCGTCAGGCGGGGCGGCGCGAAAACGCCAAACCGCAGGGTACGGGGCTTGGGCTGCCGATCAGCCGCGAGATTATCGAGCATTTTGAAGGGCGATTGTGGCTGGACCCTTCGTCGAAAGACGGTGCCCGTTTCGTATTTTCTCTGCCGCTGGCACCGGCGTGATGATCGCGCTTGTCCGTAACTGCGTTTGCTTTCTGGAAACCTTGTTTTCAGTCTCTGCTGGCAATTCCCTTTGAATTCAATGCGCCGCGCTTGGCACGAAACTTGTTAAGACGTATTGTCTAATTTTTCATAATTTCGCCATGGATAATCTGCCGCAGGACTGGATCGCGCTCGCCTCGCTCGTCTTTGTGCTCGGCATGAAACATGGTTTTGATGCTGACCATCTGGCGACCATCGACGGGTTGACGCGCTACAACGCACGTAGCAACCCGGCGTTGTCGCGGCTCTGCGGTGCGTTGTTCTCGCTCGGCCACGGATCGGTGGTTCTGTTCATTGCGCTGCTGGTCAGCACGCTGGCGGCGCAGTGGAAGGTGCCGGAGTGGATGGCGGTATTCGGGGCATGGGTTTCCATTGCCTTTCTGCTCACGCTGGGCGTTGTCAATCTCAGCGCCGTCTTGCGCACCGACCCGACGCATCTGGTACAGCCGGTCGGTTTCAAGGGGAGGTTTCTCGGCAGCCTGCAGCGCACCAGCCATCCGGCGCTGATTGCTCTGGTCGGCGCCCTGTTCGCTTTTTCCTTTGATACGATGAGCCAGGCCGCGCTGTTTGCGCTCACCGCTACGCAATACGGCGGCTGGGCGCATGCGCTCACCCTTGGCTTGCTGTTCATGCTCGGCATGCTGGTGACCGACGGCATCAACGGGTTGTGGATCTCACGCCTGATCCGCCGCGCCGACCAGAGTGCACTGGTCGCCTCGCGCGTCATGGGCCTGGTGGTTTCTGGCGTCAGTCTGCTGGTTGCATTTTTTGGCATCGCCAAGTTTATTTCGCCCGAGATCGATGCCTGGAGTGATGGCAAGGAACTGGTTTTCGGCTTCGCACTGGTGACCATCATCGCCTTGAGTTTCGTTTGCGCGCTGCGCCTGACGCGGCGTCCGGCATTGGCCTGACCGTTCGGGAAGAAAGTCTCGCGGAAAGCCAAAATGTGCAGTTGATCCACCAGCGCTCACAATGACGGTTTTGTGTAAACCCGACGAGTCGATTAAAGTGTCGGGTCTCGCGAATCGACGAACATCGCATCAGGAGCCGCAATGGAAAAGGATCTGCGCCAAGCCGCGCTTGACTATCACCAGTACCCGACGCCGGGCAAGATTGCCGTCCGGCCGACCAAGGGGCTGACCAATCAGCACGATCTGGCGCTGGCGTATTCGCCGGGCGTTGCTTATGCCTGCGATGCCATTGTCGAAGACCCGTCGTCGGCCAGTCTTTATACTTCACGCGCCAACCTCGTTGGCGTGATCACCAACGGCACCGCCGTGCTCGGCCTGGGCAACATCGGCCCGCTGGCCGCCAAGCCGGTGATGGAAGGCAAGGGCTGCCTGTTCAAGAAGTTTGCCGGCATCGACGTGTTCGACATCGAGTTGGCCGAGAATGACCCCGACAAGCTGATCGACATGATCGCCGCGATGGAGCCGACGCTCGGCGGCGTCAACCTTGAAGACATCAAGGCGCCCGAGTGCTTCTACATCGAGACCAAGCTCAAGGAGCGCATGTCGATCCCGGTCTTTCACGACGATCAGCACGGCACCGCGATCATCTCGGCAGCGGCGATGCTCAACGCGCTGAAGGTGATCGGCAAGAACATCGCCGAAGTGCAGGTGGTCTGCTCTGGCGCAGGCGCTGCCGCCATTTCCTGTCTCAATCTGTGGTGCGATCTGGGTATCCGCCGCGAAAACATTACGGTGTGCGATTCGAAGGGCGTCATCTACGTTGGCCGTGATGCCAACATGGAGCCGACCAAGGCGCGTTATGCCCGCGAGACGCAGGCCCGCACTTTGTCCGATGCCATCGACGGTGCCGACATCTTCCTCGGCTTGTCTACCGCCGGTGTGCTGAAGCCCGAGATGGTCGCCAGAATGGCCCGCCAGCCGGTGGTCTTTGCGCTTGCCAACCCGACGCCGGAGATCATGCCCGAGCTGGCGCGCCAGGCGCGTCCAGACGTCATCATTGCAACGGGACGTTCGGACTACGCCAATCAGGTCAATAACGTCCTGTGCTTCCCCTTCATTTTCCGCGGCGCCCTGGACGTTGGCGCGACGCGCATCACCGAGGAAATGAAGCTGGCCTGTGTCAAGGCCATCGCCGCGATGGCCGAGGAAGAGGTGAGCAATGAAGTGGCCATGGCTTACCCCGGCCACGAACTGGCATTCGGCCCGGAATACCTGATCCCGAAGCCCTTCGACCCCCGCCTGATCACCATCATTGCGCCGGCCGTGGCGCAGGCCGCGATGGATTCCGGCGTGGCGACACGACCGATTGCCGACATGGCGGCCTACAAGGAAAAGCTCAAGGAATTCATTTATCAGACCGGTGTCGGCATGCGTGCCGTATTCACCGCAGCCAAGCAAGGTCCTTCAACGCGCATCGTCTACCCGGACGGCGAGGACGAACGCGTTCTGCGGGCGGCGCAGATCATCCTCGAAGAGCGTTTGACCCGACCGGTGCTGATCGGACGCCCCGACGTAATTACCGCGAGGCTGGAAAAAATTGGCTCGAAGCTGCGTGTCGGCGAGCATTTCGAGGTGGTCAATCCGAACAGCGACGAACGTTTCAAGGAGTGCTGGACGAGTTATCACCAGTTGATGAAACGCAGTGGCGTTACCGTTGATATCGCCAAGCAGCGCTTGCGCCAGGACAACACCATCATCGGCGCCATGCTGGTCCGCCTCGGTTACGCCGACGGAATGATCTGCGGCCTCTCGGGCCGTTTCGCCCATCATCTGCGGCAGGTCGAGGAGGTCATCGGCAAGGCGCCGGGCTGCAATACGCTGGCCGCGATGAACCACCTGTTGTTGCCCGGTCGCGCCCTGTTCCTTTGCGATACGCACGTCAATGACAACCCGGATGCGGCGCAGCTCGCTGAAATCGCCCAGATGGCCGCCGCTGCGGTGCGCCGTTTTGGCATCCAGCCCAAGGTGGCGATGCTTTCACACTCCAATTTTGGTTCCTCCCAGTCTGCTTCGGCCCGCAAGATGGCGGAAGCGGCGGCGATTGTGCACGCCAAGTTGCCGGATCTGGAAATCGATGGCGAAATGCACGGCGACAGTGCCTTGTCCGAGGAAATTCGCAGGCAGTCCGATCCCGATTCGCCGCTCACCGGAGAGGCCAATGTGCTGGTGATGCCGAACCTTGATGCGGCCAATATCTCGTACAACCTGCTCAAGATGACCGGCGGCGAAGGCATTACAATCGGCCCGATCCTGCTCGGCACGGCGCGTCCGGTGCATGTGCTCACTTCGACGGCAACCGTCCGCCGGCTGGTGAACATGACGGCGCTGGTGGTCGTGGACGTGGCGGCGAAGTAGGCGCTTCAGCAAGACGCCAGCAGGAAGCGGCTGGCGTTGTCTTGGCTTCGTCGCGACCCCTGTTTTACTTTGGCGAGCCTGCTCAGTCAGGGCATTGATTTCCTTGGCGGGAATCACGCCGGCTTTCGGCGCTGGCGACCCCCTTTGATCCGATATAAAATGCCCCCTCGTGCGAGACCTTTCCATTGATCTCACGCTGGCGCTCGATCAAACCCACCCCCGCGAGTTTCGGCCGGCGTTGCTGAATGCTTTGATCCAGCCAGGACAGGTCGGTTACCCACAGGGCGCGACGGGTCTCAATCCGGCCATGATTTTTTTCGACGGTTTCGTATCTGTTGATAGGCAATTTGCCAAAGACGCTGGATTTTCCCTCCGCGAAAAAGTCCCGCAAGGTATCAGCCAAAGTACCTTCGTTGTCTTTAACCGCCAGAAGATAGTCAGGCGCCCTGATCCACAATTTTCTGGGCAATTTCTGTCTGGCAGCCAATGGCATCAATAGTAACGATGCAGTCCTTGATCATGAGTGTGTCGAGCAGCGCTTTGATGGCGGCAATCTCGTTGCCTTTGCCTCGAGTGCCTTCTTGTTACGAAAGAAAGGGCCGGTATCGCTACCGGCCACTTCGGTCAGGCGGCAGTTTTGAAGCGCTTCACCTGTGGCGGCCAACGACGACTGCGCAGGGCAGGGCCGTGCGACACCTCATAAAGGTCGATCTCCCACAATTTCATTGCTTTCGACACCAGCACTGCCTCACCCCCAGCCAAACGGCCATCGGCATTGACGATGTCAAGCATTGAGCGCAGGAGTTTTTCCCGGAGCAGCGGGTTACGGATTTCGCCCAACAGCAGCGAAATCGTGTCCTCATCGAGCTCAAGCTGCCCTGATGGCATGTAATTCGCATAAGTTAGCATGTCTTCAGCGTACTCGTGCACCACCTTGTCGAAGCCGGACTGATCAAGGCCAAGACGGCTAACGATGTCGTGCTGCTCGAGGGATTCGATTTCGCTCAAATCAATGGCACCGTCGGCCAGCAGGGCGAGGGCGACGATGCGGGCCATGGCTTCGGGGCTGTCTGAGGGGTAGTGACGCATGGTGAGTCTCCTGGCTGAATGGGTTCGAATGATTTTGACTTGTCCCGCTATTACCTAGCTTGCCACCGGGACAGCGCCACTATCGCCGTCGCTTGATATAAAATCCAATTAAACAAATTAAGACAAACCATTTGCCGTAGCTTATATGCCGAGACGCCGAATTACCTTCCGCCAGCTTGAAACCTTTGCCACCGTGGCGCGCCTGCAAAGCTTTACCAAGGCTGCGGAGGCACTGCACCTGACGCAACCTGCGGTTTCCATCCAGATCCGGCAGATTGTCGAGACGATTGGCCTGCCGCTGTTTGAGCAAAGCGGGCGGGAAATTGCGCTGACCGCGGCCGGAGAGGAGTTGTTGTCGACCGTGCGCAATCTGGACGATGCGTGGAACCGCTTCGAATCGGCGATCGATGCGCTGAAGGGCATGAAGCGCGGCAAGCTGCGTGTCGCGCTGGTCACCACGGCCAAGTATTTTCTGCCGCGCATGCTGGGTGCCTTCTGCCAGCGGTATCCGGACATCGACATCGAACTGGAAATCGCCAACCGCGAGAAAATCATCGAGCGCCTTCGCGGCAATCAGGACGATCTGTATGTGATGTCCTATCCGCCAGAGGATCTCGATATCGTCAGCCACACGTTTCTCGACAATGAATACGTGGTACTGGCGCCGGCAACGCACTGGTCCGTCGGCCAGGCGGTGACGCTGCAGGCGTTGGCCGGGGAGCCCTTCCTGTTGCGCGAGACCGGTTCGGGGTCACGCCATGTGATTGATCAGCACATGCAGCACTGCGGCGTTCAACTGACGGTGCGCCTATCGCTGGCCAGCAACGAAGCGATCCGTGAACTGGTGGCTAGCGGCATGGGGCTATCGGTGCTTTCACGCCATGCTCTGGGCGACAATCTTAATAGGGAAGGGCTGACCATACTGGATGTCGCGGGTTTTCCGCTCACCCAGCCGTGGAGCGTCGTTCACCTGCGCCACAAGGTGCTCTCGCTGCCGGCACAGGCCTTTCTCTTTGAGCTGCTGCAGACCGCTGCCAACAGTACGCTCTCCGAGGGAAAGCCCGGTAGTTCATGAGTTAGTTACAGCCTTTCCGGCTGTTATGCCGGTTGCCCTTGATCGCCGCTTGGCTTATCCTGAACACATGTTCAGGCGTCTCCTTTTGCTCTGGTTGATTGCGCTGCTGCCCTTGCAGGGTGTCGCTGCGTCCTTCTTCAGCGCGTGTCCGGCGATGGCCGACGGGCAGACGATGCAGGGCGGCGCGATGTCCGGCGACGACATGAGTCTTGCGCGTAGCGACATGCCGTGCCATGAGCATGGCGACGAGGGTGGGGTGGCCGGCAGTCCGCTCGATCAGGGGTGCTGCCATCACCTCGCCGTCGCGATCCCTCATGCTTTTGCCGTGCCTGCCGCCGCGCTTGCTCCGGGCCAGGTCTATCCGGCGATTGCCGATTCCTTTACTGACCATCTCCCCGATCGTCTGCAGCGACCGCCTTTAAGCCTCGTCATCTGACGCCGCATTGCCGAGCGCGGATGGCGGGATGTTGCCGCTTTTCCTGAATTACGGTCGCTGACTTTCTCTTCGGTCGGCGTATCTCCCGCCGGTTTGCGTGCGTCTCCCCTATTTTTTCGACATTTTGTTTTGGGAGATGACATGAATACTGTTAAAAGATTTCTCGCAGCCCTTGTGCTGTGTCTGACCGTTACAGCCACGCTTGCTGCCGATGCGGCCACAGGTAAAGGCGTGATCAAGCGGGTCGACCCGGCTGCTGGTGTCGTGAATCTTGAGCACGAAGCCATTCCGGCGCTCAAGTGGCCGGCGATGACGATGGACTTCAAGGTCGTCGACAAGCGCCAGCTTGCCGCGCTGAAGCCTGGGCAGACGGTCAGTTTCGGGCTGGTCAAGGATGCCAGACTGGGCTACGTCATTTCACACATTGACGTGCCAGACTCTGCGAAATAGGTAAATATCCCTCGGGGAATCAAACACCATGACACAAGCCTTTGCCTTCCGTCGACAGGGGGCCTTTTTGCTGTTGGCGTTCGTGCTTTTCCCGGCGATGGCAGAGACTTCGCCGGTGCCGCCCGGCGCCAGCGTAGAGAGCCTGCTCGAGCTTGCGCGGCGCGAAAACTCCGATTATGCGGCAACGCGTTTCGAGGCGGACGCGGCGGCTGAGCGCGTCTATCCGGCCGGCGCGCTACCCGACCCGACGCTGCGCACCGAGCTGCAGAATGTGACGAACTACGGTAACGATGCAAACACCAACATTCTGCCCAGTCGTGTTGGCAGCACCAAATACACGGTGACTCAGCCGCTGCCTTTCTGGGGCAAGCGCGATCTCAAACGCGAGGCCGCCGAGGCCGACGCGAATCAGGCCAGGGGGCGTAGCGATGCAAGTTGGGCCGACCTGTCGGCGCGCATCAAAACGGCTTATGCGCAACTCTATCAGGCAGTACGCAGCGAAGCATTGACGCGCGAAATTTCCGCCTTGCTCAAGGGGCTCGAAAGCATCACCCGCGCACGCTATGCCAGCGGGCTCATTCCGCAGCAGGACGCCATTCGCGTGCAGCTTGAGCAGACCGCCCTGCAGGGCGATCTGGTGCTGTGGGAGACCGAGCGTCATCACATGCAGTCGAGGCTCAACGCGCTGTTGCGCCGCCCGGCGCACGCAGCGCTGGCCGAGCCGCAGCGCCTGCGCCCAGTGCCCTCGCCCGCGAAGCTCGATTACGTGGCGCTCGACGAACGCTTGCGGGCACGCAACCCGCTGCTTTTCGCTGAGACCGCCCGCGTCACCGCCGCCGAGAAGAGCCGTGAACTCACCTACCGCAACCGTTACCCGGATTTCAGCGTCGGCGTTTCTCCGATCCAGACCGGTAGCCGCGTTAATCAATGGGATCTGATGCTCGAGATGAACATCCCGCTGCAGCAGGAATCCCGCCGTTCGCAAGAGCGCGAGGCGCAGGCCATGCTCTCGGCGGCACAATCGCGGCAGCAGGCAACGCAGAACCAGTTGCAGTCCGATCTCGCCGAAAATCTCGCGGCGCTCGACTCGGCGCAACGCATCGAAAAATTGGTGCGCAGCAGCCTGCTGCCGCAGGCACAAATGACTTTCGAAGCGGCGCTTGCTGCCTATGAAAACGGCAAGGTCGATTTCGCTACGCTCCTCGATGCGCAGCGCCAGATCCGCAAGGCGCGGCTCGATGAGCTGAAGGCACAGACCGACGCGCAGATGCGTCTGGCCGAAGTTGAAAGATTGCTGGGAGAAGACTTGTGAAAATGGAAAACCGCTTTCAACGCAGAGTGCGCAGAGACGCAGAGTTCGCGGAGAAGAACCCAAGCGAAAAAAGCTTTACCTCTGCGTTCTCTGCGTCTCTGCGTACTCTGCGTCGAAAGAGTTTGTTTTTAGAGGCGCCTCCGCCCTGCGCCATGCACGGCAAGGCCGCCGTTGTTTTTTTGCTGATCCTTGCCGTGCTGGGCACTGCGGGCGGTTACTGGCTCGGCAGCCGCAACATGGCGCCGCAAGCGGCGGCTCCGGCCGCCAGCACGGCACCGGCAGCACCAAAGCTCCTCTACTACCGCAATCCGATGGGGCTGCCCGATACTTCGCCGGTGCCGAAAAAAGACTCGATGGGGATGGATTACATCGCGGTTTATGAGGGCGAGGCCGAGACGGCTGCCGATGAAGGGCAGGTGAAAATCAGCCCCGACCGTATCCAGAAGCTCGGCGTGCGCAGCGAACCCGTTGAGCGCCGCGAAATTGACCGTGTGCTGCGGGCGGTTGGCAAGATCGAAATCGATGAGCGGCGCATGCATACGGTCGCGCCGAAGTTTGAAGGCTGGATCGACCGTCTGCAGGTCAACTCCACCGGCCAGCCGGTCGGGCGCGGCCAGCCGTTGTTTGACGCCTACAGCCCGGAACTTGTCTCGGCACAGCGCGAATATGCGATTGCTGTGCAAGGACTCGCGTCGATGAAAGATGCCGACAGCGACGCGCAGGCGGCGATGCGTGCTTTGGCCGACGCCAGCCTATCCCGTCTGAAAAACTGGGATGTTTCTGCCGAGCAGATTCAACAACTGCGCAGCGGAAAAGATAGTCGGCGCACGCTCACTTTTCGTTCGCCGATCGCCGGTGTCGTGATTGAAAAGAAGGCCGTGCAGGGAATGCGCTTCATGCCGGGCGAGGCGCTGTACCAGATTGCCGATCTGTCGGCGGTGTGGATCGTGGCTGAAGTATTCGAGCAGGACTTGGCGCAGATCAGCGTCGGGCAGAGCGCCAGCGTGAAAATAAATGCTTACCCTGACCGTCAGTTCATGGCGAAGGTCGACTATATCTACCCGACCCTCAGCGCGCAGACCCGTACTGTGCCGGTGCGTTTGGCGCTGGCCAATCCCGCTGGCTTGCTCAAGCCGGCGATGTACGCCAATGTCGAGTTTGCTGCCGGGGGAACGACGGGTAAGGTGCTTACTGTCCCCGCTTCAGCCGTCATCCATTCCGGCACGCGCCAGATCGTCCTGATCGAGCTTGGCGAAGGTCGTTTTGCACCGCGCGCGGTCAGACTTGGCCGGCAGGGCGAGCAGTACGTCGAGTTGCTTGAAGGTGTGCAGGAGGGTGAGAGGGTGGTGGTCAGCGCCAACTTCCTGATTGATGCCGAGAGCAACCTGAAAGCGGCGCTTGGGGCTTTTGGCGAACCGGCGAAGGCGGCAGTTGAAGCGCCGGTCGAAGTTCGAGCAGATTCACACAAGGGGCACTGATCATGCTCGCCAGAATCATCGAATGGTCGGCGCGCAATGTATTCATTGTGCTGCTGTCGACCGCTTTCATCGTCGCTGCGGGCGTTTACGCGGTCGTGCACACGCCGCTTGATGCGTTGCCCGACCTCTCCGACGTGCAGGTGATCGTTTATACCGAGGCATCGGGACAGGCACCGCAGGTGGTCGAGGATCAGATCACCTATCCGTTGACCACCGCCATGCTCTCGGTGCCCAAATCGAAAGTGGTGCGTGGTTTCTCGTTCTTCGGCGCTTCGTTCGTCTATGTGATTTTCGAGGACGGCACCGATATTTATTGGGCGCGCTCGCGTGTGCTTGAATACCTCAACTTCGCTTCCAGTCGCCTGCCGAAAGGTGTCACGCCGTCGCTCGGGCCGGACGCCAGCGGCGTCGGCTGGGTCTACCAGTACGCGGTGCTCGGTGCCAAACAATCGCTCGCTGAGTTGCGCACCATCCAGGATTGGTATCTGCGCTACCAGCTGACCAAGGCGCCGGGCGTCTCGGAAGTGGCCAGCGTCGGCGGCTTCGTGCAGCAGTATCAGGTCGTCGTCGATCCGCGCCGGCTGCAGGCCTTTGGCATTCCGCTCAGTCGTGTTTCGCAGGTCATCCGCGACTCGAACCGTGACGTCGGCGGGCGCGTCATCGAAATGGCAGAGACCGA
>CAJAHZ010000109.1 GCA_903939665.1 uncultured Pseudomonadota bacterium
GACCATCGCCCAGAGAAAAGAAATCGCCGAGATCGAAGCGCGCCGCGCACCACTGCTAGCATCAGAACAAACCGCTCCCAACGCAGAGAGCGCAGAGACGCAGAGAACGCAGAGTACCGACACATGAACGATTTTCTCCGCGAACTCTGCGTCTCTGTCCCCCAGGGGGATTTCCTTTGGGGCACGTTGAAAGAGATTAACTAAATATGCACTTCACCACCCCGCCCTATCTGGTCAAAAAAACCAGCGTCCAGAGCGTCATGCTGCAGGTGCTGGCCGCACTGCTGCCCGGCATTGCCGCCTACGTCTGGATTTTCGGGCCAATGATCCTGCTGCAGATCGCCATCGCCACGGTGGCCGCGCTGGCTGGCGAAGCCTTCATCCTGAAACTTCGCGACAAGCCGCTCAAGCTTTTCCTGAGTGATGGCAGCGCCATCGTCACCGCCTGGCTGATCGCGCTCGCCTTCCCGCCGCTCGCGCCCTGGTGGCTGATCGTCGTCGGCACCCTGATAGCCATCATCGTCGCCAAGCATCTTTATGGCGGGCTCGGCCAGAATCCGTTCAACCCCGCGATGATCGCCTTCGCCGTATGTATCGTCTCGTTCCCGGCGCTGATGTCGCAATGGCCGCCGGTTGATTTGCAAGCCTCTCTGGGCGATCAGATGCGTCTGGTCTTCGGCCTTCTACCCCGCCTCGACGCAATGAGCGGGGCGACGCCGCTCGACGCCCTCAAGACAGCCTTAAAAGTCAGCGAGGGTACGACGACGGTAAGCAGCGTCCTGGCCGATGCAAGCACCTTTGGTCACTTGGCCGGCAAAGGCTGGGAATGGGTCATGGCCGGCTATCTGCTGGGCGGGCTGTGGCTGTGGCAACGCAAAATCATCACCTGGCACGCGCCGACTGGTTTCATTGCCGGCATCGCCCTGCTCGCCGGCGCGCTCTGGCTCTGGCAGCCAGCCGCTTTTGCCACGCCGCTGTTCCATCTTTTCTCGGGCGGCGTCATGCTCGGCGCATTCTTCATCGTCACCGACCCGGTCTCGGGCTGCACGACGCCCAAGGGAAAACTGATCTTCGGCTTTGCCGCCGGCGCGCTGGCCTACCTGATCCGCGTCTTCGGCGGCTATCCCGACGGCGTTGCCTTTGCCGTATTACTGCTGAATATCTGCGTTCCGCTGATCGACATGTACACACAACCGCCCATCTTCGGCAAGAAGGGCACGCAATGACCGACACCTCCCGAGCGCCAGCCGCCATAAAGATGGCGATACGGACTGCCGTCATCCTCTTCATTTTCGTCATCAGCTTCACCGCCTTGCTTTCCGGCGCCTTCATCTGGACCAAGCCGGCACTTGAAGCCTCAGCCGCCGAAGAAAAAATGAAGCTGATCAGCGAGGTGCTGCCACGCAGCGCCTACGACAACGACTTGCTCAAGGACACCCTGGAAATTCAACCCAGTGCCGACCTCGGCCTCGACGAAAAATCAACCGTCTACCGCGCACGAAAAGCCGGACAAGCGAGCGCCGTGGTGCTCGAAGCCGTTGCGCCGGATGGCTATTCGGGCAAGATCCGACTGCTGATCGCAATCAACCTCGACGGTACGCTGGCCGGCGTGCGCGTTACGCAGCACAAGGAAACGCCGGGCCTCGGCGACTACATCGAACC
>CAJAHZ010000110.1 GCA_903939665.1 uncultured Pseudomonadota bacterium
GGCAATCAGGGGCCGGTAAATCTCCACTCGATCCCCGTCGCGCAGTACGGCATCAGGCTTGGTCAGCTTGGCAAAAACACCCAGCTTGTTTTTCGCCAGGTCGATTTCCGGATACTTCAGCAGCAAACCGGAAGCCTCGATCGCCTGCCGTGCGGTTGTTCCCTCAGGCAGTTTTCTGGCAATGATTTCCTGCTTGCTGGGCAGGGCGTAGATCACTTCAATATTGAGCATTTCAGACATTGGGCACTCCATAAACGTGCGCGGCGCGTTTCACGAAGGCATCGACAAAGGTGTTGGCGATCTGGCTAAAAACCGGGCCAATCAGTTTTTCGAGCACCTTGCTGGAAAATTCGTAGGAAAGCTGGAATTCGATCTTGCAGGCGTTCTCGGCCAGCGGCTTGAAGCGCCACATCCCCTCAAGGCGGCGAAACGGGCCGTCAATCAGCCGGATGCTCATCCACAGCGGGATTTCCTTTTCGTTTTCGGTCGTGAAATGCGATTTGACGTTGAGATAATTGATGTGCAGCGTGGCGATGATTTTCTTCTCGTCGCGATATTCAAGCCGGCTCTCACTGCACCACGGGAGAAACTTCGGATAATCCTCGACACGGTCGACCAGATCGAACATCTGCTGCGCTGAATTCTCGATCAGCACTGATTTTTCAACCAAGGCCATGCTCTGCCGTACCCCGTGAATCCTGTAGAATTGCGCATTCTAGCATTCCTGCAATAAACCTCCGAGAGCCGGACCATGAGTATCATCGCCAACAAAAAAGCCTTTCACGATTACTTCATCGAAGAAAAATTCGAGGCGGGTATCGTGCTTGAGGGCTGGGAAGTCAAGGCGATCCGCGCTGGACGGGCGAACATCAAGGAAGCCTACGTCGTCATCCGCAGCGGCGAGGTATTTGTCTTCGGCATGCACATCACCGCCTTGCCGGAAGCTTCGACGCACGTCAATCCTGACCCGATACGAACGCGCAAATTGCTGCTCCATGCCAATCAGATCAGCAAGCTGATCGGCCAGGTCGAACGCGCCGGCTACACGCTCTTGCCGTTGGACATGCACTATGTGCGGGGCCGCATCAAGCTTGAAATCGGCCTGGCGAAAGGCAAGAAGCAACACGACAAGCGTGAAAGTGAAAAAGAACGCGACTGGGACCGCGAAAAAGCGCGCCTGATGCGCGTCAAGGCCTGATTTTTGCCGAAAAAAAAGCCCGCCGGGACGCATCCCGACGGGCTTTTTTCATTCCGGCGCGACTCAGACCTTGTGCGCCGCCAGTTGCGTCCAGGTGTCGACCACGGTATCGGGGTTCAGCGAGATGCTGCCAATCCCCTGGTCCATCAGCCATTCGGCGAGGTCGGCATGGTCGGACGGGCCCTGCCCGCAGATACCGACGTATTTTCCCTGCTTGCGGCAAGCGGAGATTGCCATGGCCAGCAGGGCCTTGACTGCCGGATCGCGCTCATCGAACAGCGCGGCGACGAGGCCTGAATCGCGATCGAGGCCAAGCGTCAGTTGGGTCAGATCG
Organism: uncultured Pseudomonadota bacterium; assembly: GCA_903939665.1. Classification (GTDB taxonomy): domain Bacteria; phylum Pseudomonadota; class Gammaproteobacteria; order Burkholderiales; family Rhodocyclaceae; genus CAJBIL01. The sequence goes on from CAJAHZ010000110.1 coordinate 1,533, forward strand.
TTGGAGCCGATCGACATGCCGTCGAAGTGCTTGAGGAAGTCGTCGGCGAGCAGTGCGTTCGACGGGATCTCGCACATCATGATCAGCTTCAGGCCGTTCTCGCCGCGCTTCAACCCATGCTCGGCAAGCAGCTTTTCGACGCCTGCCGCTTCGCCGACCGTGCGCACGAAGGGCACCATCAGCTCGACGTTGGTCAGCCCCATCTCCTCGCGCACTTTTTTCATGGCGCGGCATTCCATCTCGAAACAGTCGCGAAAGGTGCTGGCGATGTAGCGTGACGCGCCACGGAAGCCGAGCATCGGATTTTCTTCTTCCGGCTCATAGGCGTCGCCGCCAAGCAGCTTACGGTACTCGTTCGACTTGAAGTCGGATAGACGGACGATCACCGGCTTCGGCCAGAAAGCGGCGGCAATCGTTGCCACCCCTTCAACCAGCTTCTCGACGAAGAAGTCCTTGGGGCTGGCATAGCCACGGGCGCGCCGCTCAATCTCTTCGCGCCGCGATGCCGGCTGACGCTCGATATCGAGGATTGCCTTGGGATGGACGCCGATCACGTTGTTGATGATGAATTCGACGCGCGCCAGCCCGACACCGGCATTCGGCAGCTGCGAAAACTCGAAGGCGAGTTCCGGGTTGCCGACGTTCATCATGATCTTCACCGGGATCTCCGGCATCGCCGTGATTTCGCGCGAAGTCACTTCATAGTCGAGTTTGCCGCGATAGACGTGACCGGTGTCGCCTTCAGCGCACGAGACCGTGACGATCTCGCCCTCGGTCAGCGTTTCCGTCGCATCGCCGCAGCCGACGATGGCCGGAATCCCGAGTTCGCGCGCGATGATCGCCGCGTGGCAAGTACGGCCACCGCGATTGGTGACAATCGCCGAAGCACGCTTCATTACGGGCTCCCAGTTCGGGTCAGTCATGTCCGCCACCAACACATCGCCGGGCTGTACCTGATCCATCTGCTTCGGGTCACGAACAACGCGCACCGGACCAAGGCCGATCTTCTGGCCAATCGCGCGACCGGAGGTCAGCACCTTCGAGAAACTCTTCAGCTTGAACTTCTGCAAACGGTCGTGCCCGCCTTCCTGCGACTTGACCGTTTCCGGGCGCGCCTGCAGCACGTACAGCTTGCCGTCACGACCATCCTTGCCCCATTCGATGTCCATCGGGCGACCATAGTGCTGCTCGATGATCACGGCGTAACGTGCCAGCTCCTGCACTTCCTGATCATTCAGCGAAAACTGGTGGCGGTCGGACTCGGCAACGTCAACGGTGGTTACCGATTTCCCCGCAGCTTTCTCGCCGGTGAAAACCATCTTGATCAGCTTGGAGCCCAGATTGCGGCGGATCACGGCGTGCTTGCCGGCAGCCAGCATCGGCTTGTGCACGTAAAACTCGTCCGGATTCACGGCGCCCTGCACGACCGTCTCGCCCAGACCGTAAGAGGATGTGACGAAAACCGCATCGCGGAAGCCGGATTCGGTGTCGAGCGTGAACATAACACCGGCGGCGCCGGTATCGGAGCGCACCATGCGCTGCACGCCGGCCGACAGGGCGACATCGGCGTGAACGAAGTTCTTGTGCACGCGGTAGGAGATGGCGCGGTCGTTGTAGAGCGAAGCGAAAACTTCCTTGATCGCATGCAGGATGTTGTCGAGCCCGTGGATATTCAGGAAGGTCTCCTGCTGGCCGGCGAACGAAGCGTCCGGCAGATCTTCGGCGGTGGCCGATGAGCGTACGGCAAATGACATGTCGGCAGAGGATTCGGCAACCAGACGCTGGTACTGCGCACTGATTTCCACCGTCAGCGCGGTCGGGAAAGGCGTATCCATGATCCAGTTACGGATCTGCTGACCGCAAACGGCGAGCGCATTGACGTCTTCAACGTCCAGTGCATCCAGGGCAGCGTTGATTTTGGAATCCAAACCGCTCTGCGCCAGAAAATCGCGATAAGCCGCTGCCGTGGTGGCAAAGCCGCCCGGCACACGCACACCGGAGTCGGCCAACTGGCTGATCATCTCGCCAAGCGACGAATTTTTGCCGCCGACCTGTTCAACGTCGGTCATGCGCAGTTTTTCAAGGGGGATGACGAGGGGCTCCATGCGGATTCCTTTAAATGGTCAGATCAAGAAGAAGGGGTTTCTGAAAATTCGGTGTTCAAACGGCGGGCTGCAGTTTCGCGCCGTGCAACTGAACGCAGCGTCTGAGCCAGAGACTCGCGAACGAAATCAATGTGTGTTTCGGCGGCGGCGCGTGCTGCTGCAGGTTTGCGCTCGCAGATCGCGGCGTGAATCCCTGCGTGCTGGCTTTTCAGCAGCGAAACCGCGGCTGGAATACTTTTCAGTTCGCCGAGGTTCAGACGAATGTTGTCCTGCATCAGACGCAAGAGTGCTGCCGACAGGTGACCAATCAACACATTGTGCGTGGCCTCGCCGATCGCTTGATGAAAAGCGATGTCGGCGCTGGAGCGCTGATCAAGATCGTCGGTGTCAAAAGCTTCGTTCATCGCATCGAAAGCCTGATTGAGCCGCGTCAGATCGCCTTCGGTCGCCCTTTCAGCAGCCCATTCGGCGGCCTGCCCTTCGAGCATGCGGCGAAATTCAAGCAAATCTTCGCGCAGGTTCGGGTGGGCGCCCATCATGTCCTGCCAGGGATCGAAAAAAGTTGACTCAAGCCGATCGGTTACATACGTACCACCACCCTGTAGACTCTGTACCATACCCTTCGAAGCAAGTTTCTGGATGGCTTCGCGCAGCGAAGGCCGTGACACGCCCAGCTCGATGGCGAGTTCGCGCTCCGGCGGCAACCGGTCACCCGGTTTCAGCGAGCCTTCAAGAATGCGGCGTTCCAGTGACGAAGCAACCGCATCGGAAATGCGGGGAACCTGAAATCTGTTCTGCGGCTTGGGCAAAGTAATTGCTCGATTGGTAAGACCACGCAATTCTAATGAGCATTTTGGCAAACTGCAAGCCTCAAAACTGCGCCATGATTATTGACTAAACAGTTGTGGTATCGTACATTCTTACCAGCTTTAGCTATTGGTCTTACCAATTAACCAAAGGAGCGGAAATGCAACGAGACACCCCAAGCGGCCAACGTCCGAAAGATGTTTACTTCTTCGCCACCTGCCTCGTCGATCTGTTCTGCCCTGAGGCCGGGATGGATGCGATCACGCTGATTGAACGCGAAGGCGTTACCGTTCATTTCCCCGAAAACCAGACCTGTTGCGGCCAGCCAGCCTATACCAGCGGCTATGCCGACGAAGCACGTGCCGTGGCATTGGCCCAGATGCGGCTTTTCGAAAACGACTGGCCGGTTGTCGTTCCTTCCGGCTCTTGCGCCGGCATGATGCGTCATCACTATCCCAAACTTTTTGCCGAAGACCCGATACTCAAAGCCAAAGCCGAAGCGCTGGCTGAGCGCGTTTTCGAACTATCCGAATTTTTGCTGAATGTCCTGAAGGTGCAGTGGAAGGACTCGGGAAAGCCGGCAACGGTGACGCTGCACACTTCCTGCGCAGCGCGCCGCGAAATGGGCACGCACGTTCATGCCCGCGCCCTGCTCGCCCAGTTGCCCGGCGTCAATGTGGTCACCCAGTCGCACGAAGCAGAATGCTGCGGATTTGGCGGCACGTTTTCGCTCAAACACCCGTCTATTTCATCAGCAATGGCCGGCGACAAGGCCGATGCCCTCAAGGAAACCGGCGCCGAGGCCTTTATCTCGGCAGACTGCGGTTGCATGCTGAACATCAATCACACCTTGCAGAAGCGTGGCGATGCCTTTCAGGGGAAACATCTCGCCACTTTCCTCTGTGAGCGTCTCGCGGCAAAGGGAGAAAAAGCATGACCAGCACAGCACGCAACAACATTCTCCAGCGCTTGCGTTCCGCGCCGCAGGGCAAACCGCCGCTGGCACCGGACGTGCACGGATTTTACGCAACAGCGCGCAACGCGGCGCCAGCCGAGGATCGCGCGGCGCGCATCGAACGATTTTGCGAAAAAATGGCGTTCTGGCGCGGCGAGGTGGTCCGCGTCACGCACAGCAATTGGGCTGAAAGCTTGCGTGCGCTCTGTGTTGCGAAGAACGTCAACTCGCTGCTCTACGGTGCCCAAACGGCACAGGCCGCGGCACTGGAAGCTGCCGGCATCAACGGCTTGAAGCCTTACGACCGCCCGGTCGACGATTGGAAACCTGAACTGTTTCGCGATACCGATGCCGGATTCACCTCGACGCGGGGTGGCATCACGGAAACCGGTACCCTGATCCTCTGGCCGGACGAAAAAGAACCCCGACTGATGTCGCTGGTGCCGCCGATCCACTTTGCACTGCTCGATGCCAGCCAGCTCTACGACAACTTTTTCGACGCGATGACCGGCCAGGGCTGGAGCGGTGACGAGGCCAGCGCAGGCATCAGCAAAATGCCGACCAATGCCCTGCTCATTTCCGGCCCGTCCAAGACGGCCGACATTCAAGTCACACTGGCTTACGGCGCGCACGGCCCGAAAGAACTGGTGATTTTGCTGGTCGTGAACGAGGAGGAACTCTGATGAGTGCCCACGAGAATAGCCAACCGCTCAAGTTCATCCCGGCCAGCGAATTCAAGCAGCGCACCAGCGAGGCGGTTTCCGACGAGCTTTTGCGCAAGAGCTTCCGCGGCGCCATGGACTTCCTGATGGCCAAGCGCGCCACCCAGTTTCCCGATCCGGTAGCGCTCGAAGCGCAACGCGGGTTGGCCGAACACATCCGCAAATACAGCCTGGCGCACCTGCCCGACCTGCTCGAACAACTCGAACGCAATCTCACGGCCAACGGCATTCAGGTGCATTGGGCCGAAAACGCCGAACAGGCCAATGCCATCATTGTTGGTATCGCGCAAAAGCACTCGGCAAAACTGATGGTCAAAGGCAAGTCAATGGTGAGCGAGGAAACCGAGCTCAACCATGCGATGGAAGCGGTCGGCATCGAGGCACTGGAAAGTGACATGGGCGAATACATCGTCCAGCTTGACGGCGAAAAACCCTCGCACATCATCATGCCGGCGATTCACAAAACCAAGCAGCAGATCGCCAAACTGTTTGCCGAAAAAGTGCCGGGCGCCAGCTACACCGAGTCGGTCGACGAACTGATCGGCATTGGCCGTGCCGTACTGCGCGAAAAGTTCATGACCGCCGAAATCGGCCTGTCCGGCGTGAACTTCGCCGTGGCAGAAACCGGCACGCTATGCCTCGTCGAAAATGAAGGCAACGGTCGCATGTGCACGACGGTGCCCAAAGTTCATGTCGCCATTACCGGCATCGAAAAAATCGTCGAAAAACTCGAACACGTGCCGCCACTTTTTGGCCTGCTCACGCGCTCCGCGACGGGACAAGCGGTCACCACCTACTTCAACATGATCAGTCGGCCACGCCAGCCCGGTGAAAAAGACGGCCCGCAAGAAGTCCATCTGGTGCTGCTGGACAACGGTCGCACACAGGCCTACAACGACGAACAGATGCGCTCGACGCTGCAATGCATCCGCTGCGGCGCCTGCATGAACCATTGCCCGGTCTATACACGGGTGGGCGGCCACGCTTACGGCACCACCTACCCCGGCCCGATCGGTGAAATCATTTCGCCACACATGATGGGGCTGGCCGCAACGCATGCGTTGCCAACCGCGTCCAGCCTCTGCGGCGCCTGCAGCGAAGTGTGCCCGGTAAAAATTCCGATCCCCGACCTGCTGATTCGCCTGCGCGGCGAGGCATCACACGATGCTCGTCCGGGCCATGCGCCGTTGGTCGGTCAGGGCGCGGCGAAGAGCGCGCTGATGGACATCGTCTGGGCCGGCTGGGCCGCACTTTATACGCGCCCTGCGCTGTATCGCGCTTTCGGCTGGCTGGCAACACGCTTCCGTTTCCTGACACCGCCGATGCAATCCGGCTGGACTTATAGCCGAACCCCGCTCAAACCGGCGGCTCGCTCGTTGCGGGATTTACTGGCCGAGCGCAAGAGGAAGTAGGCTTTTAAGTGCCAAGGCTCCAGGAATCACCGACGTCTCTTGGTGAGTCGGTTTTTCCATGGTGCTAAGATGAGCGCTTTAATTCAGCGCTAACCATGATGGACTCGACACTCGTTCGCACCGCATTTTTCGTTTCCGACGGGACGGGCATTACCGCCGAAACGCTGGGGCATAGCCTCCTTACCCAGTTTGAAGGGGTGAAATTGCGGCAGGTACGCATGCCTTTCATCAACTCTGCGGAAAAAGCCCGTGAGTGTGTGGCGCGAATTTCGCAAGCCGCACGCGACGATGGCGTGCGCCCGATCATTTTTACCACGCTGGTCGAACCCGACCTGAATACGATCCTGCGGCAGACCGACGCACTCTGCCTGTCTTTCTTCGAAACCTTCATCGGGCCGCTTGAGATCGAACTGGCAGTCAAGTCGACGCACACGATCGGGCGTTCGCACAGCTCGACCGACAGCAACTCCTATAAGGACCGGATGGAGGCCATCAACTACACGCTCGGTCATGATGACGGCATCACCATTCAGGGGCTGGAAGAGGCCGACGTGATCCTCGTCGGTGTGTCGCGCTGCGGCAAAACGCCAACCAGCCTGTATCTGGCCATGCAGTTTGGTCTGAAGGCGGCCAACTATCCGCTGATTCCCGAAGACTTTGACCGCCGTGCCCTGCCTGAAGGGCTGGACAAACACCGAGCCAAACTGTTCGGACTGACCATTCAGCCCGAGCGTCTGCAGGTGATCCGCAACGAAAGGCGGCCAAACAGCCGTTATGCAGCGATTGAAAACTGCAAGCAGGAAGTGGCCGAGGCAGAAAAACTGATGCGCAAGGAAGGCATTCGCTGGCTGGATTCGTCCACCAAATCGATCGAGGAAATCTCGACGACGATCCTGCAGGAAATCGATCTGGAACGTAACTGCTACTGA
>CAJAHZ010000111.1 GCA_903939665.1 uncultured Pseudomonadota bacterium
AGCGCGGCAAGCAGCCGCCAGAACTGGTTCTGGCGGTGTGCGTAGTAGTGTTGTGCGGCGAGTGAGGCGGGCGAGGGGAAACTGCCGAGAATCAGCGTTTCGACGCCCGCATCGAGCACCGGCGGCAGGCCGTAAAGAATCTCCGGCCCGCCTCCTGCCATTACTTGCGGCCTGATGAAAGCGCCAGCATCAGGTCGATCATGCCCACGGATTGAGCACCGTTAGCCCGTCAATTCCCTTGAAGTCCTTGACATTACGGGTGGCCAGAGGCAGATCGTTAGCCAGCGCAATAGCGGCAATCTGGGCATCTTCCGTTGAGATTGAATGACCGTGGCGAGTACGCACAGCAACAAGCAAGGCGTATTCGGTCGCACAGCCCCCATCAAAGACCAGGCTGCGTTCAGCGAAATCTTCAGCAAACATTTGCTCGGCGATTACGGCAAGCTTGTCGCGGCGCTTGCCCGCTGGCAGGAGTGCGACCCCCAGAAGAATCTCGGCTCGGGTAATGGCACTCACAAAAAACGGCGTATCTGCTTGTCGCTCGAACCAACTCAACACTTCCGTGGCTGGTTTTGCCCGCATGAGCTCCGAAAGAACGTTCGTATCGAGCAAAATGCCGCGCATGCTCAATCTTTCGGTACGTCGGGCAGTCGCACCGCGCGCCGCTTCGGAATCGGCAGATCATCCACACCCAGCGCCGCAAAGCGCTGGTGAATTCGCTGCGCAAAGCCGGATGCAGGGACGTTGGCAGACACCACCCGGCGCAAGATATCACGCGCCTCCTGCTCCATGGAACAACCGTGGCGAGCTGCTTGCAGACGAAGAAGCGCCTTGAGTTCATCGTCAAGATTACGGATCGTCAGACTCGCCACGGCACACCTCAATATGATTGCATTGCATGCAGTGTACTCACCGTACAGCAAGACAACAAGTGCAAAGCGTTGTCCGCCAGAATTGATGATTAAGCCATACACGCCGGCGAAGAAAGCTGCCAAGAATCAGCGTTTTCACCCCCCGCATCAAGCACCGGCGGCAGGCCGTAAAGAATCTCCGGCCCGCCACTGACCATTACTTGCTGCCGGAAGATAACGCCAGCATCAGGTCGTTGATGCGCTTGACGAAACCTGCCGGATCGTCGAGCGTGCCGCCTTCGGCCAGTGTCGCCTGCTCCAGCAGCAGATTCGCCCAGTCGTCAAAGCGGGCCTCCTCGTACTTCAGGCGCTGCAGGGCCGGGTGCTTCGGGTTGATTTCAAGGATCGGTTTGGTGTCGGGCGCTTTCTGCCCGGCCGCCTTGAGGATGCGTGCCAGATTGCCGCCCAGATCGTGCTCGTCCGCAACGAGGCACGAAGCCGAATCGGTCAGGCGGTGTGTGATGCGCACGTCCTTGACCTTGTCACCGAGCGTCGCCTTGACCTTGTCGAGCAATTCCTTGTACTCGTCGGCGGCCTGCTCGGCTTCCTTCTTCTCGGCTTCGTCTTCCAGCTTGCCCAGATCGAGCCCGCCCTTGGCGACCGACTGCAGTTGCTTGCCTTCAAACTCGGTCAGATTACCCGAGACCCATTCATCAACGCGGTCGGAGAGCAGCAGCACTTCGATGCCCTTCTTGCGGAAGATTTCGAGGTGCGGGCTGTTCTTCGCTGCGGTGAAGGTTTCGGCGGTGACGTAGTAAATCTTTTCCTGGCCTTCCTTCATGCGCAACACGTAATCGGCCAGCGAGACGACTTCTTCCGGCGTATCGAGATGGGTCGAGGCAAAGCGCAGCAGCTTGGCAATGCGATCCTTGTTGGCGTGGTCTTCTCCGGTGCCTTCCTTGAGCACGCGACCGAACTCTTTCCAGAAAGTAACGTACTTTTCCTTCTCAGCCGCATCGTCGGAATCCGCGAGGCTTTCAAGCAGGCCAAGCACCTTCTTGACGCAACCGCCACGGATCGTTTCGATGTCGCGCGACTCCTGGAGAATCTCGCGAGAGACGTTGAGCGGCAGATTGTTCGAGTCAACAATGCCGCGCACGAAGCGCATGTAGAGCGGCATCAGCTGTTCGGCGTCGTCCATGATGAAGACACGGCGCACGTACAGTTTCACGCCATGCCGTGCACCACGGTCGAGCATGTCGAACGGTGCCTTCGACGGAATGTAGAGCAGTTGCGTGTATTCCTGCTTGCCTTCGACCTTGGCATGCACATAGGCCAGCGGATCTTCATAGTCATGCCCGACGTGCTTGTAAAAAGCCTTGTATTGCTCGTCGGTGATCTCCGACTTGGGGCGCGCCCACAGTGCCGACGCCTGATTGACGGTTTCATCTTCGTCTGTGGTGATCTGCTCGCCCTTTTCCTGATTCCATTCCTCTTTCTTCATGAGGATCGGCAGGGTGATGTGGTCCGAGTACTTGCGCACTGTCTGCTTGAGCTTCCAGCCGGAGAGGAATTCGTCCTCGCCTTCGCGCAGATGCAGCGTGACTTCGGTGCCGCGCGTCGCTTTTTCGACCATCTCGACGGTAAATTCGCCCTCGCCGGCCGATTCCCACTTGACGGCCTGATTGGCTTCCAGCCCGGCACGGCGTGAAACGACGGTGACCTTGTCGGCGACGATGTACGACGAGTAGAAGCCAACGCCGAACTGGCCGATCAGATGCGCATCTTTCGACTGGTCGCCGGTCAGCGCCGAAAAGAATTCACGGGTGCCGGATTTGGCGATGGTGCCGAGGTGATCGACGGCCTCATCACGCGACAGGCCGATACCGTTGTCATAAATGGTCAGGGTGCGCGCCGCCTTGTCAAAGGACAGGCGGATTTTCAGTTCGGAATCGTCACCGTAAAGCGCGGCATTATTCAGGCCTTCAAAGCGCAGCTTGTCGCAGGCGTCGGACGCATTCGAGACCAGTTCCCGCAGGAAAATTTCCTTGTTGCTGTACAGCGAGTGGATCATCAGATGCAGCAGTTGCTTTACTTCGGCCTGAAAGCCCAAAGTCTCTTTATTGGCGCCCATTGAAAACTCCGTGAAAAAACGTTGATTTGAACCAGATAAAAACCGGAAGCGCTCAGGCGCCCGGTATTGGCGATCTAGATGGGGGCGAGCGCAGCCATTTCAAGCCCTGCTGGAAAAGCGAGCGATCAAGCCGAAAGGCTGTAAAAATTCGCGTATCCGGGAATTTTTATGGTTGGCCGGCAACCAATAGCTGCGCGGGGGTTGAGTCAAAACGACAAGAACAGATTTTGCGGATGGTCTGCCATCTGCTCAAAGCCATATCTTCGATAGAAATCGACTGCGGAGTGCTTCG
>CAJAHZ010000112.1 GCA_903939665.1 uncultured Pseudomonadota bacterium
GCCCGAACCCCGGCAATTAAATCGCGTTTTTTTGAACTACGCTTAATCCACGGGCGGTAGCGTGACAAGGACTCAGCTAACGAGAAGGAACTAATTGTTCCGTCGTTCCCGCGAATGCGGGAATCCAGAGGGGCGCTACTGGATTCCGGGTCAAGCCCGGAATGACGAAATTTGTGTATCAGTTCGTTTTAGCGCGACTGACTACTGAGCCGATGGCCGCCAACTGAAAAACAATGCGAGTCACTGCTGAACAAATAAAAATTTTTGGCGATTATGCTCATCGTTATTTTGGCGATGATGCCGGATTGTGGTTGTTCGGGTCACGAGTGGACGACCGAAAAAAAGGCGGGGATTACGATTTTCTGGTTGAAACCAGCCTATGTGATGCGAATGAAATAATCGAGCGCAAGATCGAATTGCTCACCCGGCTTCAGGGGACAGCACAGTTTGAGGATGAAAAAATCGATGTCATCGTTAAACGTAGAAGTGCTGATTTCGAGATGCCTATTTATCAGGTTGCCATGCTTGAGGGTGTGAGGTTATGACGCCGGAACAGTTGATGCACAGTTATCTCGCTGAGTGCACTTTGCACGCAAAGGTACTCGACGAAGGCCTTTGTGATGTCAGGGAATGGACGCCCATTTTAATCAGCAGCGTGATCAATAAAGAACTGCTGCGGATACTGGATCAAATCGCCTATCGTTTTACCAAGCTACAGGACTCGATGGGTGAGAAAGTGCTGCCGCTCATCTTGGAATTGGCGCAAGAGCCTATCTCTGAAAGCGTTACCTTTGTCGAAAAGCTAAACAGGCTGGAGCGCATAGGCGCAATACCTTCCGTAGAAAAATGGAGGCGTTTTCGCGTCGTCCGAAACGCATTGGCTCACGATTATCCTGACGATCCGGAATTAAGGGCAAGTGCGATCAATCGGTTTGTAGAGGGTGCAGCAGACTTGATCGAACTCTTTGGACAGGTCAATAGCTTTATCGCTCATCATTTTCCCCTTGTCGGGCGAATGGAGTAACCGATGAGGCTTGACGATAAAACGCGCAGCATCATAAAAAATGAGGTTGCCAGCCAGTTTGGGGCGGCCGCCGTTGTGCGCCTGTTTGGCAGTCGTGTCGATGATGCGCAGCGCGGTGGCGATATTGATTTGTTTATTGAGCCGAACCAGACCCTGGAAAACCGCATCCACGAGGAATGCCGTCTGTCGGCAAGCTTGTGTATCAAACTAGGTGGCCGCAAGGTGGATGTGTTAATTAAGGACGCGCTCAAACCACCCCTGCCGATTCATGAACAAGCACTGCGCACAGGGATTATTTTATGACTGCTGCACAAAATAATCTGTTCATTGCAGAACAACTCGTTCGGATTACAGAAAAAGATGTGCGTTACCTTGAACGGACAGTAAAGCGGCTGCGCAACCTGAGCATTGACCGGGCCTGGGTTGAATCGCTTGAGATCATCGATGAACGAAACTGAACTCCTGGCTATCCTCGCTCGTGGTGAAGATAGCCACCACCAGTTCAAGCGCGATTTTTCCAATATTGATGCGCTGGCGGCGGAGTTGATCGCGTTTGCCAACACAGGTGGCGGTCAGTTATTTATCGGCGTCGCTGATGATGGTCAAGTGTCTGGCTTGGCTGCGGCAGATGTAGCAAGGCTCAATCAACTATTATCGAATGCTGCCTCGCAAAGTGTTCGCCCACCCGTTAATCCACTATCGACAAATATCCAGACTGAACATAGCTTGGTAATGGTCGTTACACTGGATGAAGGCTTGAATAAACCGTATGTAGATACGCAAGGGCGTATCTGGGTCAAGAGTGGGGCAGATAAACGCCATGTGACGGCACGGGAAGAAATGCAACGCTTGTTTCAAGCGTCCGGACTGGTCTATGCGGATGAGGTGCCTGCCCGACCAGCGACAATCGACGACCTTGACCTGACTGCGTTTGCACAATATTTTAACCAGCGCTACCGCAAGCCAGTTGAAGCAACTGGCCAGCCGTTGCCGCAGTTGCTAAAAAACCTTAACCTGGTTCGCGATGGTGTGCCCAACCTTGCTGGCTTGCTTTTGTTTGGCAAAGTGCCCCATGTGTTCAAACCCGCCTTTGTTATCAAAGCGGTCACCTTTCCTGGTACGGTGTTGCATGACAACCGCTATCTGGACAGCGAAGACATCGACGGTAATTTGTTTGAGCAGTACCGGCGCGGCATAGCTTTTATCAAACGCAACCTGCGCCATGTGCAGGGTGATCAAGGTTTCAACAGTCCCGGACTGCTGGAAGTGCCAGAAGATGTCTTTGAAGAGTTGTTGGTTAATGCGCTGGTGCATCGCGATTACTTTATTACCGCACCCATTCGCCTTCTGATTTTTTCTGATCGAGTCGAGATCATCAGCCCCGGGCACTTGCCTAATCATCTGGATATTGAGCAGATTCGCTTTGGCGTGTCCAATCTGCGCAACCCGGCATTGGCTTCTCATGCGTTTTATATGCTGCCATACCGCGGTTTGGGTAGCGGTATTCCCCGTGCTACCGAGGCTTGGCCGGATATAGAGCTGATTGATGATCGGCGAAGCAACCAGTTTAAGGTGGTGATTCGCCGACTGAAAGTCGGGGACGTCAACTCGCAGCCAGAGTCACGGCCAGAGTCACAGCCAGAGTCGCAGCCAGAGTCACGGCCAGAGTCACAGCCAGAGTCACAGCCAGAGTCACAGCCAGAGTCACAGCCAGAGTCACAGCCAGAGTCGCTGGAAAGCCGAGTGCTACGTATACTGGCAAACAAGCCCGCCAATAAAGCTGAGATTTCCGCACAACTTGGGCAGAAGGTGGTTTCTGGTCAACTCAATAGAATCGTTCGCGATCTGCTTGCGGCCAGGATTATTGAGTTCACCATTCCGGACAAACCGAACAGTCGGTTGCAACAATACCGGCTTTGCCGGCTATGAGGCAAGAAGAAATCGATGCCTTGAGGCAGGAAATGCAGGTTTCCAATACGGGACAAAATTTCCCGGAGGCCTTGTCCTTGTCAACCTCATTGCAATCGCAGCCGGCTATCGGGGATGTGAAATGATCTTCGATATTCCCAGCGAAGCACCTTCGGATGAGTCAGGTTGGTACGTTGTTTATGCTCGGCCACGCCAGGAAACGCGTGCCATGGAAAACCTTGGCAATCAGGGTTTCAAGTGTTTCTTGCCCACCATTCGTGTCGAGCGATTGCGCGGCGGACATCGTGCAATGATTTCAGAAGCCTTGTTTCCCCGCTATTTGTTTGTTTACCTGGAGGCGGGGCGCAGCAATTGGTCGGCTATCCGCAGTACGCGAGGGGTCTCGCATCTGGTTCGGTTTGGTGGTATCGCCGTGCGCCTGCATTCGTCACTAATCGACGCGCTGACCGAACAACCTTCCCGGAATAAAGCACTCTTTGATGCGGGCGATCAGTTGAAAGTGATCGACGGCCCGTTTATTGGATTTGAGGCGGAAGTGTTGCGCCTGTATGAAGCACCGGATGGCGAAGCCAGAGTAATGGTCTTGATGGATATCCTGACCCGGCCGCAGAAAATCAGCTTGCCGGCGAGCGCGGTGCGCAAGGCGGCTTAGCGGAGTACTCGCCGGCATTTTGTGCCGGTTCAAGGTTAAAGCATTTTCGTTTTTTGGAATGACGCTTAATCCAAGGGCGGTAGCGTGGCTGGGCCTAGGCCAGTCAGCGAGAGCACTTTCTTAAACAACACAATACCTATCAAGGGGCTCCTTTCGTGGATTTTGAAAGAAGTCTACAGCAAGCCAGCGACTGAAGGCGCTATTCTCAAACAACCCAATGCAATCTACTCAGCCCATCTCTCAGCTTCTAAGCCGGCTCTGGCAACACGTCAGCGCGCGTCGGCGAGGGCAGTTCGGACTTCTGCTTGTCCTGATGATCCTTGCATCGTTCGCCGAGATACTGAGCATCGGCGCAGTCTTGCCATTTCTTGGCGCGTTAACTGCACCGAGTCGCATCTTTGAACACCCTGCGGCCCATTTTTTCATCCAGGCCTTGGGTCTCACTTCGGCCGAACAGATCTTGTTGCCGTTGACCATTGCTTTCGGGATGGCAGCTCTCGTGGCCGGAGCAATGCGCTTGTTACTGCTTTGGGCCAGTACCCGTCTTTCCTTTGCGACAGGGGCTGATCTTGGCATCAGCATTTACCGCCGCACGCTTTACCAGCCTTACGCGGTTCATGTCGCCCGCAACAGCAGCGAAGTCATCAACGGCATCTCGACCAAAGCCAATAGCGTTATTTACGGCATCATCGGGCCGGTTTTGACACTCATCAGCTCCGGTGTCATGTTAGTGGCCATTCTTATGGTTCTGTTGTCAGTTGCTCCGGTCATTTCGCTCGTGGCTTTTAGCGGCTTTGGTTTGATCTACGGATGCATTATCTGGATGACCCGCACGCAGAAAATCAGGAATGGTCAGCGTATCGCCCGTGAATCCACGCAGGTTATCCAGTCTCTGCAAGAGGGGCTGGGCGGCATTCGAGATGTTCTCATTGACGGCAGTCAGTCCGTCTATTGTCAAATCTACCGTAATGCCGATTCCCTCTTGCGCCGGGCGCAGGGTAACAACCAATTTATCAGTCAGAGTCCGCGTTACGGTATGGAGGCTTTGGGTATGGCGCTCATCGCTACACTTGCCTATACGCTTGCCCGGAAATCCGATGGAATAGCCAACGCGATCCCCATCCTCGGTGCCCTGGCACTTGGCGCCCAGCGCTTGCTGCCCGTCATGCAGCAGCTTTATGCGGCCTGGTCTTCCATTCAGGGCAGTCAGGCATCGCTTCAGGATACGCTCGAACTCCTCGGTCAACCGCTGCCCGATTACGCTGACCAGCCTGCTGCGACGCCGCTACCTTTCCGGCAATCTGTCCGCCTGAACGATCTCTCGTTTCGGTACAGTTCACAAACACCGTGGGTGCTCAAGAATCTGGATCTCACTCTTGCCAAGGGCAGCCGCGTTGGTTTTATCGGTACGACCGGTAGCGGCAAGAGTACGCTGCTTGATATTGTCATGGGATTGCTGCAGCCAACCGAAGGCGCGCTCGAAATTGATGGGCAGCCCATCACCATGAGCAATCACCGAGCCTGGCAAGCCCA
>CAJAHZ010000113.1 GCA_903939665.1 uncultured Pseudomonadota bacterium
AGACAGGCGCTTTGCGGCGGGTGATTGCGGCATGTTGACCAGTTCTTCATCAATCTACGCGTCGCTGCACGAAAGCAGCACGGTGGAGACCGGCGTCGCTCCCTTGCCGTACCACGACGACGTGCGCGATGCGCCACAGCAAACGCTTGCCGACGGTGCTTCGCTATGGATTGGTGGCGGCATGAAGCCAGCCGAGTACAAGGGCGTTGCACGTTTTGTGAGCTTTCTGCTGGGCCCGGAAGTGCAAGTCGAACTGACCATGGCCGGCGGTTTTCTGCCGATGACACCAGTGGCCCGTGCCGCAGCGAGCAGCAAATTGCTGCACGCCGATCTGGCGAGCTTGCAAGTGGCCTACGGCCAATTGCAGGGTAAAGGGACATTGCGCGCCCTGCACGTCTCGCAGATCGAGCAGGTGCGCATCATCATCGAGGAAGAACTCGAAACCGTGTGGGCCAACAAAAAGCCAGCCAAGGAGGCGCTCGACACCGCCGTTTTGCGCGGCAACGCCGTCTTGCCGGCGCTGCTCAAGGCGCGCCTTCCCCTGTGATTCGTCCGCTGCTCGGCTGGTCATTGCCGCGTGTTTTTGCGCATCGCTGCGGCGGTGCGCTGGCTCCCGAGAATACGCTGGCCGGCCTGCGGTTTGCCGCACAGACCGGTTGTCGTGCAGTTGAATTTGATGTGATGCTTTCTGCGGACGGCTCGCCCTGGCTGATTCACGACGAGACGCTGGAGCGCACGACCGATGGTTGCGGTCGGGTATGCGAAATGCGCGATGTCGATCTGGCCCGTCTTGACGCTGGCGCTCGGCAGTCTGGTGCTTTTGCCGGTACGCCGCTACCGACCTTGAAGGCTGCTGCTGCGCTGTGCCACGAACTCGGCTTGATGGCCAACGTCGAGATCAAGCCGGCAAACGGTTTCGAGGCAATAACCGGCGAAGTGGTTGCGCAACAGGTGCTTGAATTGTGGCGCGATAGACCACTGCCATTGGTTTCGTCGTTTTCCGAAACGTCTTTGCTGGCAGCGCGGCGCATGGCGCCCGGATTGCCGCTCGGCGCATTGTGGGAGCGCCCCCCCGCTGACTGGCGGCAGCGTGTTGACGCGCTCGGCGCATTTTCACTGCATTGCGCTGCCCGTGCGCTCAGCGATGGCTTGCTGGACGAAGCGCGCGCTGCCGGTATCCCGGTCCTGTGCTATACGGTCAATGATCCTCTCGATGCGGAAACTTTGTTTCTTCGTGGCGTGACGGCCGTGTTCAGCGACCGGATTGATCTTCTCAGCTAGTCGTTTCGCTGGCCCGAGCCAGTAAGTCGGCTCTGACATCCGCCGGCAACATCACCAGTTCATCGATCAACCATTCCAGACCGACACCGGGCATCAGCTTGTGCGCTTCGGCCAGATCGGCGGTGATCGCCAGTATGGCGGTCTCTGAGTCATCCAGTATGTGGCGTGCCGTATTGGAAGCTATCCGCGTCAGTTGTGCTCGCGCCGAGTCTGATCCGCGTAATAGCTGGACGACCAGCGAGGGCAACTGCCAGAGTTCGGCGCAACGCATGGTCAGCTGTTTGAAATCGAATCCGCAGGTCTGCACCTGCGCCTGCGAACTGCGATGAGCGCGTCCGGAAAGCAGCTCCTCCTGCGCGGCGCGTGCCAACTCGGGTTGAAATGCACAGATCAGCAATTCGCCGATATCGGCCAGCAGGGCGGCGACGGCCAGTTCTTCCGGGTTGAGGTCCATCCTGCCGCTCGCCCAGCGCAGCGCGATTTGCGCGGCAAGCGTCGCACGCGCCTCGACTTCGAGCAGGCAGTTATTGCCTTCCTCAATCTCCGGGCTCGACAGCAGCAGCGAGCGGAACTCATCGACCCCCAACTGCATGATCGCCGCCAGTGCGGTGGTCGTTTCGTTATTGAGGCGATGCGATTTTTCACGTTCTGCCTGACGCAACAGGCAGACGCAAAGCAGGGGGTCGCGCAAAACAATGTCCGACAACTCCTTTGGCGAGAGCAGTTCGCCTCGTTCTTCCTCAAGGGTTGTCATCATCTGACGGGAACGCAGCATCACGGGGAGCTTCTGGTTTTCGAAGAAGGCTGCCCATTGCCCGACACCCCAGCGGAACTTCCATGCGTCCAAGTCAGATACCCCTGCGCTTTCGCTACCTTGCTGCCATCCGAAGGAAAATCAGCTATTACTTAAGTAATATAGACCATTTGACTACATTTGTTTGCAAATTTCATTTTTATCAATGTGTTGGTGATGGTTGTCTGCCGATAAATTCACCTTGCGCCACTTTACGACTTGTTACACATTAGTGTTCGGTGGCGACCCATGCGGCGCGTTAATTGCTGCATGGGGGTGACCCATAAACTTATAACGACTGGAGATGAACAATCATGAATCTATTTAACAAAACGCTTGTTGCCCTCGCCTTTGCTACGCCGCTGGTCGCATTTGCGCAAAGCACACCGCGTGTCGATCAGCGTCAGGTCAATCAGGAGCAACGCATTCAGCAGGGCGTTCAGTCCGGTTCCTTGACGCAGAAAGAGGCGGCCAAACTTGAAAAAGGTCAGGGTCATGTGCAAAAAATGGAAGACAAGGCCAAGGCCGATGGCAAGGTGACGCCGAAGGAGCGCGAGCGTTTGCAGCAGGCACAGAACAATCAGAGCCAAAAGATTGCGCGCGAGAAGCATGACCATCA